>PLEA01000509.1 GCA_003136335.1 Acidobacteriaceae bacterium
GCGAACCCCTACCGTCGTGGGTGATCTTTCTCTTGATCCCGCTGTTCTGCCGGTCGTTTCCGGTCCAGTCGTAGTCGATTCAGTCTTAGTGGCGTGTGCCGGGGCGTCGGTCATATGACCAGAGCCTCGGGAATTTCCATCTCCCCATGTTCGAAGGCTCCGACAAATGCGTCCACAACGGCGGGGTCGAAGTTTGTCCCGGCACTGGAGACGATGATTTGCCTGGCCTCGAATGGGCTGACCGCGCGGCGATAGGGGCGGTCGCTGGTCAAAGTGTCATAGGCGTCAGCCACGGCCAATACTCTGGCTTCAATGGGGATCTGCTCCCCTTTGGAGGGACCGTATCCCGAGCCGTCGTATTTGTCGTGATGGGCAAGAATAATGGGGAGCACTCGGCGCAACGATCCCCCGACGGGTTCCAGCAGGGCGACGCCCTTCTGGACATGCTTTCGCATTTCCGCCATCTCTTCCGGGGTCAGGCTGGCGGCTTTGTGCAAGAGGTCGCGGCTGGTTTCGAGCTTGCCCACGTCGTGGAGCAGGGCCGCGGCCCGGACATCGTCGATACGCTCCTGGTCAAACCCCATGCGCGCGGCCAGCGCTGAGGCATACAACGCCACACGGTAAGAGTGATTATGGGTGTACTTGTCGTTCGAGATGAACTGCTGCAAAATCGTCAAAAGACCAAAGTAAGTCTGGCGGAGTTCGACCAAATGGTGCTCTTTCCTGTCATACAGGGTCCCCATAGCGTATGCCGTGATCAGAAGCAAACATGCCCATGTGACGAGCTCGGACCATTGGTCGTAATTCAGCACAAACGGAGCCGAACCGGCAAAAAGGCCGGTATTCTTCCATAGAAGTATGAGTACCATGAAGATGCTGGCACTCGCCGTGAGCACGGCGTGTCTGCGGCCATAGACATAAGCCGAAAAGATCGTGGGCAGCGTGTATAAACCCAGAATCATGCGGTGAGAAGCCACCAGCCAGTTGAACAGGCCGGCGATAATGAAGAGAGAGAGGACTAGCCATAGTTCCTGGTTAATGGTGGCCAGACCGGTCTTGAACTTAGATTTAATTTCCGGAGCATCCCCGGCAAGGGTCGCCCGAGTGCCCAGAATGCGTTCGTTCGTCAATGTCGATTTCATCGGAAATCCTCTTCTCTTGCTTTCAACTGGCGCTGCTGGGGTGGGCGCCCCGTGAATAATGGGACCCCTAATCTTTCTATCGGCTGGCTGGCGCACAACTTTAGTCAACTTGAGTGCCGGCGCAGGAAGTTCAAGGAATGGTGAATTTAGAAGTCACAACGCAGCCGTAGAAAGCCGGAAGGAGTTGGTTTTGCGCTCTGACTTCTTAATTTCTGATTTCTGCCTTCTTGGTTTGACTTCATGGGACTGCATCTGCGTTAATCAGCGACGGAGGAGCCATGCGCGAAGTTGTTTCCACCCAGGACGCCCCCCGGGCTATCGGTCCCTACTCGCAGGCCATTAAAGCCAATGGGTTCGTCTTCGTTTCCGGACAGGTGGCTATTGATCCTGCGACGCAACAAGTGATCGTCGGCGATGTCGGCGCGCAGACCGACCGCGTCCTGCGCAATCTATCGGAGATTCTGGAAGCCGCCGAAAGCGGCTTGGGAAAGGTCGTCCGCTCGACGGTGTTCTTGAAGAATATGGGCGACTTTGCCGCCATGAACGAGGTCTATGGCAAATACTTCAACACGGCGCCGCCCGCGCGCTCCACCGTCGAGGTTGCGCGCCTGCCCCGTGAGGTTCTGGTGGAAATCGACGCTATCGCTCTGGAGTAGCGCCGGCATCGCCCTCGCCTCTCCCGGGAAAGAGAATCTCAAGGAGTACGTGCAGTTGCTCGCCGTACAGTAAAAACATTCACCAACAGAGGGCACGGGAGAACACGGAGGAATAAAAGCTGTGGAACTCTGTGTCCTCTGTGGTTAGATTCTTACGCTTTGACGACTTTGCCGCTGCGCAGGCAGGACGTGCAAACGCGCATGCGTTTCGTGGCCGCGCCCACGCGGGCGTGCACCGGACGCAGGTTGACGTTCCAGCGGCGCTTGGTGACGTTGTGTGCGTGGCTGATGCGGTTTCCCGCTTGCGGCTTCTTACCGCAGATATCGCATTGTTGTGCCATGACGACTCCCGGAAAGATCAGATCTTGTAGGCCAAAGTTAAATTTTACAGGAGTTTGCGCAGATTCCGCAATCCCGAGCTGCCGGTCTGCCGGTCCGAAAACCCGATGGCCCCGACCTTTCGGGGCCAAACAGACTGGGTCATCTACAGCACCCTGCGACACTGTCAGTATAAGTCGTCCTGATTTCCAGTCAAATTGCTTTTGTAGAATTTTCGCAGCTTCGGCCATCTTTGGAGCGCTCCGAAAACGGGAACATGCAAGCCGTCGACATGCGATACTTATTCCATGCAGTCCCCGCTCCAAGCCGCCACTGCGGCCACCGATCCCAAGTCGGTGAAGGTGAATCTTACGACCGGCACGGGTGTCGACATTGACTGGAACGATGGCCATGTCTCGCACTATAACTTCGTTTACCTGCGCGACGCCTGCCCGTGCGCCATGTGCGAAGACGAGCGCGGGAAGGCGGGGCGGCGCGCGGGCGATCCCGTAACCGTTGTTCCCGGCGCGCTGATCATGTTCAAGCCCCACGCCAAGCCCCTCTCGGCTGAGGGCGTGGGCAAATACGCCATCAAGTTTTCTTGGAACGACAACCACGACCTCGGACTTTATTCGTGGAAGTTCCTGCGCGAAATCTGTCCGTGCGCAGAGTGCAAAGCGTCGCTGGGTTAGCAACGGTCAGGGGTGGTTTGAACAGGGCCACGAACGGCGTTACTCGGGTGCCTGGACGTGGGCGCCTGAAGATCAATAGAATTTTCCAGCCCGCGCCATGAGTTCGACAAAACCAATCCCGGCCGTGCAATCCGTCGTGAACGACGTGCTGGCAGACCTCTATGCCAAAGGCGGCTGCGAGAACATTGGGCTTGCGCGCGAATCGTTCGCGGCGATTCTTTGCGAGGTGGGATCGAAACAGGCCACGCCAGCTACTTCCGAGAACGAAATCCGCACGTTTCTTCTGAGTCTGCGGGTCGACGAACTCGCCCTCGCGCGCGCCTGCGCCGCCGGCAACAATTCCGCGTGGGAAGTCTTCCTCACGCGTTACCGCGAAAAGCTTTATCTCTCGGCTCTGCGCATCGCGCGCGAAGACTCCGCCGCCCGCGAATTGGCCGACACTCTCTACGCCGACCTTTACGGTACTAATACCCGCGCCGGCCAGCGTGTTTCCAAACTCGCCTCCTACACCGGGCGTGGATCGCTGGAGGGCTGGCTGCGCACCGTTTTGTCCCAGGAGTTCGTGAATCGCTACCGGCGTACGAAACGCCTGGTGAGTCTCGACGAAGAATCCGAAGAAGGCGTGCAGTTTCGGGCGCCCGAGCCCGAGCCGGTACCGCCCGCCGACGCGCGCCTGGCGCAGGCCACCGACGAGGCGCTCGCCGTTCTCTCCGACGAAGATCGCATGGTTCTGAGCGCGTATTATCTCGACGGCCGTACGCTGGCCGAGATCGCGCGCATGTTGGGTGTGCACGAGTCGACGATTAGCCGCAAGGTCGACAAGCTGGCCAAGTCTTTGCGCAAGCAGATTGTTGCGGCCCTGGGGCGTCGCGGCATGTCGCGACGCCAAGCCGAAGAAGCTTTGGAAGTGGACGTCCGCGACCTGCAGTTGGATATTCGCCGCAGCCTGGCGCAAGAATCGTCTGCTCCCGCGTTCTCTGAGAAGAGAGTAGAAGCCAGAGTCCGGGAAGGCCCAGGATAGGGAAGACCGCGTCTTTAGATCAACGAGCAAGGGCTCAACCGAATAAGCTAGAAGCTAGAAGCTGAAATGCAAAATGTCCCCAAAATCGTGCGCCAGCGGTTGAAGGCTGCAACCCCCGCCTCCAATCATCCCGACGCGAACGTGTTGACCGCCTTCGCCGAACGGTCGCTGGCCGAGGGCGAACGAGCCGTCGTGCTTGAGCACTTGGGCCGGTGCAGCGATTGCCGCGACATTGTGGCGTTGGCTTTACCCGCAACGGAGCCGGTCCAAACAATCGTCAGCCCGTCCCGCAGCGGATGGTTGACTTGGCCCCCTCTGCGTTGGGGATTGGTGGCTGCCGGTGTCGTCGCCATTGCGGCGCTCGGGCTCGTTCAATATCAGCGGGGCGTCCGGTCGCAAAGCATAGCTTCAACGGCACCCGCGCGCTTTGAGGTTGCCGCCAAAGAGGCCAGAAACCAGCCGTTGGCTCCGCCTGTTCCAGTTGCCACCGCCAAGGCCGACAATTTCCAGTCGCCTCCGCCTTCTGCTTCTACCGATTCTGTTGGCGCTACCGATGCGACCCTCAACGAGAAGAAGATCACGGTTCGCGCCGAAGTGCCGCGAGCATCTGTCCCCCAGCCACAGGTTGGTGTTGGTCGCGGTTCGGCTCTCGCCGTGGGCGGGCCACTCCCTCATGGTCCAAGACTGGCGAACCAGTGGCAGCAGCAAAATGACACCCAGAAACAGGCTCCCGCGGTGCCTTTGCCGTTCGCAAAGCAACAGGCCGCTGGCGATCTATCGGCAAATATGCGGGTGCCCGCTGTCTCCGAGACGGTAGCGGTGGAGAGTCAGTCAGCCCAGCTCGAGACGCAAACTCAGAATCTGGACGCAGGTCAGATTCAAGACCAGCCTGCGGCGCCGCAGCCATCAAACGAGGATTACGCCCGGATCGGCAAGGCTAAACCGGCTGCGACCACGCAGACCGCGACTACTACCAGTCCGGCGTCCACGATGGCGGCTCCCATCGCTCAGGGGATCGGTAGCGGAGCGTTGGCTTTGTCCGCGCCTATCCCCCGCTGGACTATCAACTCCACCGGTGGCCTGCAGCGCTCCTTCGACCAGGGCGCTACCTGGCAAGCTGTAAATGTGAACGCGAATCCCGCGTACTTCACGGATGAGACGAGCCTCCAGATTTCCCGGAAGACTTCCCAGCCTAAAGTTCGAAAAATCGCCCCTATCTTCCGCGCTGTCGCGGCGACTGGCATAGATGTCTGGGCGGGTGGTTCCGGAGGCGCGATCTATCACTCGCTGGACGCAGGTGACCACTGGACTCGCGTCGAGCTCGCTTCAGCCGGCTCGACGCTTACCGGCGACATCGTCAGCCTCGAATTTCCCGACATACAGCATGGCAAGGTCACGACCTCTACCACGGAAGTCTGGACCACGAGCAATTCCGGGCAAACTTGGCAGAAACAGTGAGCCCGGTTGCAGATCCGAGACGTCCTTGCTGATCAAGCTGAGTCACTTCCCCAGTTACATCGGTCAGCCTCAACTCAACTCTGCGCTAACTGCGTTACCAAAGTGACGTTTACACCAAATGAAGAGAATTTTAATATTCATCTCGTGGTTTGGCAGTTCTGGGGGAGGGCTGCCGAGGCGTCCTAGACTGAAAAGTCGAGGGCGCTTTTTCTTTTCTGCTTTCTAGTGCAAGGTCGGTCTTACCGCTGGCCTGCCTGAAATCGCTCCCACAGGTCAATCCGGCAAAACCGCCCTCCAGGCCCGCAGCGTGCTTTTGCGACCTTCCTATCTCCCCAGGCATCGAATAGCAGTGTTACGATAACAAGTTCGGCTCCCTGACGGGAAGCATTTATACCGAGCGCCCGGCAGCGCAGCCCGATGGAGCGTCCGCCGACAGCGCGACGTTTACAACGAGGAGAAAGCAAATGGCAGGTAAGGAAATCGTCGAAGTCACCAAGAAAATGGCAGGTAACGGAATCGTCGAAGTGACCGATGCGAACTTCGACCAGGATGTTTTGAAATCGGACAAGCCCGTTCTGGTGGACTTCTGGGCAACCTGGTGCGGCCCCTGCCGCGCTATTGCTCCTATTGTCGAAGAACTGGCCACCGAGTATCAGGGCAGGATTAAAATCGGCAAGATGGACGTCGACTCCAACAGCGCCACGCCCATGCGCTACAAAGTCACCGGAATCCCTACCCTCTTGGTATTTAAGGGCGGTCAGGTCGTCGAGCAAATCGTCGGCTACAAGCCGAAGGACGCCATCGCGCAAGCCCTGAACAAGCACATCGGCTGAAGCCTAGCTCAAAGATCCAAAGAGTGAAACGCCCGGGATAACTCCCGGGTGTTCGCGTCTGGACCTATCCCCAGGACCCACCACCTTAGAAGACCTCAGGCCTAATACTTCCGCAGCACCCCTATCACCCGCCCCTGCACGTCCACTGACGCCGCCGGAACAATGATCGGCTTCATGGTCGCGTTCGACGGCTGCAGGCGGATATTGTCGCCGTCCCGATAAAAGCGCTTCAGCGTCGCGTCGGTGGAATCTACCAGTGCCACAACAATGTCCCCGTTGTGGGCGGTGCGCGCTTTTTCGACCAGCACGTAGTCGCCGTCGAGGATGGCCTCATCCTGCATCGAGTCGCCCCGCACTTCGAGCACAAACACTTCTTTCGAGCGCACAAAGTCTGCCAGCGAGATCGTCTCGTTATTCTGCACGGCCTCGATCGGTTGCCCTGCCGCGATGCGCCCCACCAACGGCAGCACGACGCCGGTGTTCACGCTCATCGCCTGCTTGAGCCGTCCTTTGGGAGGCAGCAGGTCGATCGAACGGCTGCGGTTGTAATCGCGCGTCAGCAGTCCCTTTTTTTCCAGGTTCGTGACGTGCTTGTGCACCGTGGCCAGAGAGGTCAACTCCAGCCCTTTGCCAATCTCCTCAAACGACGGAGAGTATTGGTGCTCCGCCACGAATCGCGAAATGAAGTCGTATACTTCCCGCTGTCTGCGTGTGATGGCCATGCCGCCATTATTGGCGAACAGAAGGCGAAAAAGCAAGCAGGAAGTAAGTTGCGTCCCCGGTTCGCGTTGAAACTTTTGTCCCGCTCGCAACTCCAATCTGGCAGCCTAGAAGTTTTCACACAGAATTTAAGAGGAAACTAAAATGTCATCTTCTACTCGCTTCGCTCTCATTCTTTTTGCATCGCTCCTCGGCGCCACGGCCTGCAATGCCAAAGCGAGTCCATCCGCCGCCGTGCCCCCGCCCGTGCTGGACGCCCCACGCGCCGCTACTCCTGGCCAACAAACCGCGGTGATTTCCGGAGGATGTTTCTGGGGCATCCAGGCAGTCTTCCAGCACGTGAAGGGAGTCATCAGCGCGACCTCCGGCTACGCGGGAGGCTCCGCCAAGACCGCCGAGTACGAAATCGTGAGCACCGGCGAAACCGGACACGCCGAGTCGGTGCAGATCGTCTACGATCCTTTGCAGATCACCTATGGCGAACTGTTGCGCGTCTTCTTCTCGGTGGCGCACGACCCGACCGAACTCAATCGTCAAGGCCCCGACGAGGGCACGCAATATCGCTCCTCGATTTTCTACAGCAACGATGAGCAGAAGCGCATTGCCGAGGCCTACATTGCGCAACTCGACAAAGCCAAAGTATTTCCGCGTCCGATTGTGACGAAGGTTGTGCCGCTGCAGGCTTTCTATCCCGCTGAGGCCTATCACCAGAACTATGCTGCGCTGCATCCCAACCAGCCATACATTGTGTTCAACGATGCTCCCAAGGTCGAGCACCTGCGGCAAGAATTCCCGGATCTCTACACGGGCAAGTAGGGGCACAATGCAAGCCGCGAAGCGGCGCAAGAATGCAGCCCGCGGCGTAAGCCGTGGGTGCCAAATGGAAAAATGGGCAGGCCCTGGAAGGGCGAAAGAAAAAGTACGGCGCAAGCCCGGAGGAGACAATAATGTTCGACTCCGATCTCGATGGTGAAGAAACGCGTGATGGTGCTACGAATCTGCGACGCCGCGTGTTTCTGGCGAGCGCAGCAGCAGCCGTCGCAGGCTTGGCCCTGTGGCAATGGAGAAAGCCCGCGGTGCTGCAAGCCGCGCCGGCCGCGGACAGGGCTCCCAAAGAAGTCACGATCGTTCTTTTCTCTGACGCAGGCCAGCGCCTGAAGCAAGTCCACGTGGCCAAGATTTTCAAAACCGCTGCCGAGTGGCGCAAGCAACTTCCCTCCGGCGTCTTCGACATCACGCGCAACGCCGACACTGAAATCGCCTTCTCCGGAAAATACTGGAACCTGCACGACCAGGGCATCTACCGCTGCATCTGCTGCGATAACGCGCTCTTCGATTCAGCTACGAAGTTCGAATCCGGCACAGGATGGCCTAGCTTCTGGGCGCCGATCGCCGCCGAAAACGTGACTGAGATGCGCGACACAACCTTCGGTATAGTCCGCACCGCGGTCGCCTGCACCGAATGCGACGCTCATCTCGGCCATGTTTTTGACGACGGTCCCGAGCCCACGCGCCTTCGCTACTGCATGAATTCCGCGTCCTTGCGTTTCGTACCGAAAACCTAGCGTGCGCCTAAAATAACCCCATGAACTCCACGCTCCCCACTTTCCGCGAACCTAGCGGCATCGAAAAAATCTTTAACCGCGCGTTCGGTTTTCTCGTCGGCCTCGGTTTGGGCTCCTCGCACAACTATCTGCTCGAAGTTCGCGGACGTAAGAGTGGCAAGCTTTATTCCACGCCAATCAATCTGCTGGAACTGAACGGCAAGAGTTATCTGGTAGCTCCTCGCGGACGAACCCAGTGGGTGCGAAACGCCGAGGCCGCCGGAGAAGTCACGCTGAAGAAGGGAAGCACGCGCCGAAAGTTCCGCCTGAGCCCTATTGCCGACGCGGAGAAGCCGCCGATCCTGAAGGCCTATCTCGACACTTTCCGGCGCGAGGTGCAACGCTACTTTTCGATCCCCGCAGGTTCCCCACCAGAATCCTTCGCTGCGATCAGCGGAAGTTATCCGGCTTTCGAACTTCTTGGCAATTGAATTCTCTTGGCCGCACCCGAAGTTCCGCCCCGTCGAGGGAAGAGGCCCAGCGAACGCGAGTGCCCCCTCCGTGATGGAGGATCGGATGAAGCCCCAAATGACGATGAGGATGGGCCGATTGGCCCATCCTCACCTGTTGGCAGGGACGAAGAAACTTTGGCGGTTTGGGGCGAGGTTTGGCGATCCTTGGTAAGGGTTACCAAGGGTAAGTTGAAGGAGAATCGACATGCAAACGCTCAGAGAAGTGAGTAGATCGATTCGAGATTATGTAAACGATCCCAGGCACCAGCAGCGGCTACTCTCGGCACGATTTAGCTGGCATCAGCTTTTGCGCTGCCATGGATGTAATCGACGATGTCGACTTGGCAATTGAGGCTTACCTCGACACTGATTTCCCTGCCGACGATGGCGAGAAATATCTGAGGATTTATGGCGTGTTGCAGGCTCTGTTCGTGCAACAGGATGCGCTCCGCCACCTGATTGGCATCGTCCGGCCCACCGCGCCTCTTGAGTTCTCGGATGTACTGAAAGACGGGCGGGAGACCCGCAACGCGAGTGTTGGGCATCCCACGAAATTCGAACGCAAAGGGCTCACATCAGTTCATTCCATGAGCCGAAGCACTTGAGGCAGAGATGGGTTCCTGATGGCGTCGTTTGAGGAGAAGAATGACACGTTCTTTCAGCATGTCCCCATAGGTGAGCTGATAGTAAAGCAACGAGAGGAGGCGGTCCGACTCCTCTCCAAAGTAGTAACGCAGCTGAAGGAAGCGGACGAGTTACATAGAAAGCAGTTCCGAACTGTGATCCTTCGGAATTCGTTTAGCCAGGTTCTGTACGCATTCGAGAAGATTTCAGACGAAGTACGTCGGTCCTCGCCGCCGGGAATGGGACCGTGGGCAGGGGAACAGCTGCAAAACTCCCTGGGCGAATTCGAAAGGCTACTCAAAGAACGTGGGCTTGACGTGGAGACGTACGACCCCGTCAAGTATCTCTACAACGAGATCCAATTCCCGCTCGCCCAATTGCGATCGTTCCTTGTTGGCGAGTCGTCTGAGATGATGAGCCGCGAAGCAGCTAGCTAGGGTCTTTGCGAGCGCATTAGCGGGATATTTTTCAGAACTAATGGATATTGCTCGAGAAATCGACGAGGAATATTCATCAATCAAAGACGACCGAGCTGACCCTGCAACGGAATCCAGTGTCAAATAAGAAGAAAACATGACTGATGCAACTTACAACGTAATTCTGCTCGCCAACGCGTGCCGATCAAGCCGTGGACCAGAGGAGTCCCACTCGAATCCTCCGCCCAGCAGCAGTTACTGACGTGGTTTTCTCTGCGGTTCATCTACAAGTGGGTGGTGGCGATGTTAAATGTGCTTTTGGGCCCCGCGCGAAGCATGATCAATCGGCAGTCAATTTACCTGTTTTTTCGGAGTTGCATTGCACGATCGTTGAGAGCCTTGCCACCTCGATCTGAGGGCACTTCGAACCCGATGCGGTGACGGTTGGGCTCTTCGGGACTCATGAGTTCGCGGATCGCGTCCATCAAGCCCTGGATATCGGCGTCATGACTCTTCAGACGGTGTTCCAGTTCCGCCAGCTTCGTCAGGATCTGGCGGTTCCCGGCGATGGCGCGACGCATACGCACAAAAGCAAGAACGACAAACACGCTCATTTCGATCGCGCGTTCCGAGTTCAGCACGGTGGCGGCCATGATCGCACCGTGTTCGGTAAAGGCGTAGGGGCGATAACGCGCGCCGCCATGGCCTTCACTTGAGATCACATTTTGTGATTTCAAGATTTTCAATTCGTGCGCGGAAAGTTGAAAGCGAAAGGCGGGAGGAAAGCGTTTCGCATTGCGCTTGGCCTGCTGATTCAGGTGCCGGACTTGTACGCCGTATAGCTCGGCGAGGTCCGTGTCGAGGATGACTCTCTGCCCACGGAGAACGAAGATCTTCGAATCAACTTTTCTTGCGACCACGACGGCTGTTTNNCGCCATATTTTGGAGCTCGTTTCAAACTTGAGATCACAAGTTGTGATCTCAAGTTTTCGAGAGATGATTAGCAGCAGAATAGCAGCCGGGTGTATGTTGCAGCACCGCGAAAGTTCATTCTTAGTCTGAACAGACCTGCAATGTAATTAAACCCGAGACCGGTGCCCATCAAGGCGTGGACTCGGGGCGTGCCTCTGGAGGGCGCGGCGCGAAAGCAGTTGTTTAATGTGGCTTCCCCGCCGTTTCTCTACAAGTGGGTGGCGGCGATGCCGACGTGTGCCGAGGATTAGGGCGACGGCTGCCGCGACGAGGCGGCTGAGCTTCGCTCGGTCTGGACGGGTCGAAGACCCGTCCCCACACACAAGGTGTGGCTAGATCATGCTTCGGCGGGGAAGAAGCTCTCGTCGGGCTTGACTTCGACTTTGTCCGGGGTTGCGTCGGCGGCGACGTCCTGCGCGAACTCGCGGCGGCGTTCGGGGTCCTTGCGCTCGACCACGCGCACGCGGCGGGCGGGCATGGTGCTGGGCTCCAGGGTGGCGATGCGGCCTTCGCGCACCTGAATTTGGGCGCGGAACCAGTCGGTGCGATACATCCGGCCTGCGGCATAGAAGGTCATCGAGGCCGCGATGGGGCCTTCAAATTCCTCTCCCGTACAGGCCAGAATGCGGCGGCCCATTTCCTGCGACCAGGTCAGGCCGCCCACCAAAGGATCGTTCAAGCGGCAGCGTTCGAATGGCATGGCATGCGACAGTTTGCGCAGTTGCAGAAGTTGCAGCAGGACCGACGTTTTGGCCAGATTGGTGACGATAATTCTGGCTTCGGTCGCGGAGACGCGCTCCATCTTGATGTGGATGTCGGGCGACCACTCGCGCTCGAACTCTTCGCGGGCCAGGGCCAGTCCTTTGTCGGTCGCTTCCACGTAACGCAGGGTGGCGCGGGCCAGAATCACGCTGAAAAGACAAGTCACAACCGTGGCGATGACCGGGACATAGCTGATCAGCGTGGTGAACGGGATGCGATACGAGTTCATCAACTGCATGTGCATAGACGAGTGGCTCCTGCGAATGCGGGTTCGGACGGGGGAGCGATCGAGATGAGTTTAGCGAGAGGATGGACAGGGCTCCAGATGCGAATGGTGCGAGGCCGATAGCCGGCATAGGGCAGCGTCTTTGGTAACCCAGCGCAGGCGGGGGCGGGAGACATTGATGGCAATGTCTTCGCCGATGCTAGCTGGGGCGGCGGTAGGATGCCGCCGCGGGGCCGGCGCTACGACTACGGCGGCGCTACTCCAATACGCTGTCGTCCAGCTTTTTCCGGCCCCAGTCGGCGGCGGCTTGCACGAAGGCCAGAACGATGGGGTGCGGCTTCTTTTCGGTGGACGACAATTGTGGCTGGAAGAGCGTGGCCAGGAAAAACCGGTGCGTCGGCGACTCGATCGCGCGGACTTCGCCTTGGGCGCCGCGGGCGACTACGGGGAATCCCGCTTCCATAGCGGCCCATTCGAATTCGGGATTGACTTCGAAGTCGCAGAAGAATTCCTCGGTCGCGGTCGGTTTGTCTTTTTCGTAAAAAGACTGCAGGTAGGAGCCGGGGCGCAGGCGAATCTCCGGGACCGGGCCGGAGAGTTTGGGGGCGTCGCCCTTGCGGTTGGGCACGGCGCAGGCCACCGGATAGATGATGATGTTCTTTGAGCCGGAATTGTTCTCCGCGCTGTCCGCGTCTGGGATGTTAAGGACGTTGCGGGCGAACTCGATGAAGGCGTACTGGAATCCGCCGCAGGTGCCCAGGAACGGCCAATCGCGACGGCGAGCAAACTCGATCCCCTTGAGCATGCCGTCGAAACTCTTGTAGGGGCTGCCAGGCGCAGCCCACAAGCCGTCGAATTTTTCCAGCGTTTTTTCGGCGGTTTCGGCGGTCAGCGACGGAGTCGGCAGCCACTCGGATTCGACCTTCATGTGGAGCTTGCGGGCGGCGTGTTGCAGGGAAGCCGCTGTGGCATGGTGCGAGCGGAAATCCGCATTGAAGTCGCCCAAGATTCCGATGCGGACGGCGTCGCTCACGGGTTGATTGTACTAGAGGGGAACGACGGACTACTTTGAGGAGTGGGTGACAGCAGGGTTAGAAGCATGGTGCGGGTGTACTGATTTCACGTGCCGCCGTCGCGGGCGAGGGCGCCGGCCACACATGATCTAGAACAGACCCTTAATGCCCAGGAAGAAATAGAGGCTAAGCAGCGCGAGCGCGGGACCGCCCCAGATCATCAGCGCGCATTTCCAGCCCAGAGAACGGGCGACTTCCTGCTGGCTACGCCAGGAGATCAGGAAAGTTCTGTCGTTGGTACCTTTCATCAACACTACCGGGGGATGCGGATCGAAAGCACTTGCTTGAGCTTCGTCGCCATTCCCGCCCGTCACCGTTGTAGCTGGGTCGGCGAGGACCTGTAGAGCGAGATTTGCCAGACCTGCCGAGGGCAGTCCCGCTGCGGCCCATGCCGCGGGGCTGGAGATTCCCGCCTTCAGTAGGGCTGCGGCGACCTTTTGTTGCTGGGTCATCTCCAAGGCCTTGGTGGGAACGTTTTCGTGAGTCAGTCGGATTAGCTGATGCGAAGGATTGTCGGATCGTGTCGCGAGTCCGTTGGCAGGGGAGTCGATGCTTGAATCCCAGTCTGCGCCGCGCATGGAAAACGAAATGGAACCGATCGACAATGAGAGTGCGCGGGTGGAGAGCGAGTTCAGGATTTCGTTATCCTGCACTGGCTGGGGGCCGACTTCCAAGCCCGGGTTTTCGCTTAGCGTGCCCAGAATGAACAGCGAATTCTTAGGCTTGATGCAATACTCTTCCACCTTAATTTTGTTGCTGGTGGCAATAGCGTGGCGCGCCAGAAAGCTGCGCACATTCTCCGGCGCCGGGTCTTTGGTGGTGAAAAACGAATCGCTGAATTGCTGTTCGAAATCGCGGTGCAGTTCGAGATCGGCTCCGCGTGGATCGACCAGCAGGCGTCCGGTATTGTCGTCGACAAAGAAAGGCAGGTGCATGCACTCGCCGGCGACTCTCACCCATTCTTTATTCTTGCCGCGTTGTTTGTACTCCCAGACCAAGGTTCGGTAGTAGTAACAGGGGCGCGCGGTGATGGGCGCGATCATAGTGTAGGGACCGACGACGAGCCCGCTGACTTCGACGATTCCCATCGAAGCGCTGCGAATCTTTGAGAATGGAGTGTCGAGAATCAGGCGGCGGCGCTGCAGCAGTTGGAATCCGTAAAAGAAAAGGCCGATGCCGGCGCAAAAGCCGATCCCGCACCAGACCAGCAGTCCGATTGGGTCCGAGGCGCGAAGAATCAAAGCAGAAAGGATCACGGACGAAGTCCACTCGGGGCAGGCTGGCACGCTCCCGTGTTCAGGCTAGCGAATGGGGAACTGACGCTGCAGCAGAAAAGGAGGGAGCGGGCTTACGTTGGTAATGCGCGCGGCACCCTCGAAGTGTGTGCCCGTTGGACGCTCGTGTTATCAGCCGGATCAGGAAGCAATCCCAAAGTGAAAAACTCATTTGAAACAATAGAAATTCTTTGTGAAAGCTTTACGACTTCTTTACACATCGCCCGATAGGCTTTTTCCGTTGAAAGTCTCGAAATAATTCGAGGGGTTACAAGTCACTTGATCTCTTTTAAAGCGCTTCCTTCTCTCGCTCTGCTTTCTGCGCTCCAGCTCACGGTTCCGTTTTGCCGTACCACGGCCAACGGCCAATCGATATCCGCAAAGCCTGCGAGCGTTGAGGCAGACCCCTTAGAACAGCTAACGCCGCAAGCGCAGGTGGCGTCCGAAAATGGAGAAGCCTGGGCTGGTCCGAGTCCTCAACAGGCCGCGACCGCAAACCCGAGTCCCGCTGGCCCGGCGCTCAACACGGCAGACCAATCCAGCTTCTTCCGCCGATTGTTCAAAGCATACGCCGACGACTGGAAGCCCACTGTGTCGGGTCCGAGCGCGCCCGTCCCGGCGTTTCGTGGCGATCCGGCCCCGGTCAATGGACCGCCGTTCCCCTTTTCTGTCTGGCCGATTGGAGGCACGGTGTGGATCGGCCAGCCCTGGACACAGGCCGACCCTTTGATGACAGCGCTCTGGGAGGGTCCGCATGGCGACGCCTGGAAGAAGAGCAAGATTCAGATCTACGGCTGGCTGAATGTCGGCGCAAACTTCAGCACCTCGAAGCGGGGAGTGAATCCATCGGCGGGAAAGTACGAAAATTTTCCCACGGCTTACGACGAAGTGCCGAACGCGATCGAACCCGATCAGGAAGTGCTCTACATCGAGCGTGAGCCCGACACGGTACAAACCGACCATTTTGACTGGGGATTCCGGCTTGCCGGACTGTGGGGCCTCGACTACCGTTTCACCACGGCGAAAGGTTACTTCAGCCAGCAATTGCTCGGGCATCCTCCGGGAAAAGAATATGGCTTCGATCCGGTCATGATGTATTTGGATTTGTACTTCCCGCATATCGGCGAGGGAACGGACGTTCGCATCGGGCGCTACATTTCTCTTCCCGACATCGAAGCGCAGCTCGCGCCCAACAACTATACTTACAGCCATTCATTGCTCTATACGTTCGATTGCTACACGCAAACCGGGATTACCGCGACCACCAGGATCAACTCGCATTGGACGACTCAAGTTGGTCTGTCGCCGGGCTGTGAATCTGCACCCTGGAACCTGACGGACTCGAGGCTTACGCTCAATTGGTGCCTACAATATTCGTGGCGGACCAGCCGCGATAATCTCTACGTCTGCGACAACGAGACCAACCTGGGGAAAGACAGCGGGAAGTACGCCTACAACAACCTTCAGGCTTACTACCTGACCTGGTATCACGTGATCGACAAGAATTGGCATTGGTCGACCGAAACCTGGTATCAGTGGATGAAGCAGGTGCCGAATCTTGCTTACAGTCCGCCTCCGGGTTCGACTTCGCCTCCGGTCGATCCCATTCAGCCGGAGACGAACGACAATGGAGCTGTCTGCCGCAGCCACGCCGCTTTCACGTGCTATGCGCCGGAGTGGGCCGTGGTGAATTATCTGGAGCGGCAGTTTGGGGCGCACAACTACATCTCGATTCGGAATGAATATTTCGATGACATCGTCGGCCAGCGGACTGGAACTAAGACGCGTTATTCCGAACATCTGTTCGGCTGGGGGCATTGGGTTGGAACTACGGTGCTGTTCCGTCCTGAGGTGCGGTACGAGCGCTCGTACGATAATCCGGCGTATCAGAACGGCACGAAGAAGAGCCAGCTGACGGCGGCAGGGGATATCATTTTCTTCTTCTGAAAGATGGACGGAGCGAAAAATGATTTAGCATCCTCTCTCATGTACGCTTCCGTTTCCGAGATGACCGCGGACCAAGTCTTGCAGGCCTTTCACCGCGATGCTCCCTTTCTTTTTCTCGGCGCCGCGATCGTCGCGGTAGGACTGGTCGCGGCTGCGTTTTCCGCGATCCGCCGCAGGCATGATCCTATCTTGATTTACCTTGCCCTCTTCGCCATCCTGTACGGCCTGCGCATCTGGATCCAGACTGACCTACTGGATCTCACCATGCAGGGCTCGTCTTTCTTCCCGAGATTCCGCTCCGCGATGAACTTCGCCATCCCCATTCCCGCATTCCTTTTCCTCCACGCCGCCGGGCTCCTGCACCGCCGGGACAAGATTGCGGCTTACGTGCTGGGAATCGTGCTGGGCTTGTTAGCGATCGCCACCCTCGCCTTCGGGCCGCACCACATTCTTGATCTGATCGACAACGTCCTGATCATCGCTGGTCTGTCTACTCTGGCCTTGCGTTCTCTCGGCAAGAGCTCGGTCAATCCGGATTTTGTCTTGGTCCGCCGCGGCTTGCTGATTTGGTTGGCTTTCGTTTTCTGGGAGAACATGCAGAGCGTGCTCGGGTTTCAGTTTCGCGACGTGGAGCCGTTTGGATTTGTGGCGTTTCTGGGCGCTCTCGGATATGTTGCCGCGCGCCAAATCCTGTTGCGGGACCAGCAGCTCAACGAGATTCAAAAGGAACTTGAAGTAGCGAAACGCATCCAATTGTCGATTCTGCCCGCCGCGTTTCCCAATTCCGCCAACTTCCGCGTGGCCGCGCGTTATTTGCCGATGACTTCCGTTGCCGGAGATTTCTACGACTTCATTGTGGCCGATAACTACCAGGCCGGATTGCTCATTGCCGACGTCTCCGGCCATGGCGTCCCCGCAGCACTCATCGCTTCCATGGTGAAAGTAGCCGCTACGTCGCAGCGCGCCAACGCCGACGATCCCGCGCGATTGCTCGCCGGAATGAATGCCGTTCTCTGCGGCAACACACAGAATCAATTTGTGACGGCGGCGTATGTTCACCTCGATTCTGGGGCGCGGGAGTTGCGCTATTCGGCGGCGGGACATCCTCCGATGCTTTTGCTACGAGATGGAAAAGTTAAGGAGGTGGTCGAGAACGGGTTGATGCTGGCGGCCTTCGACTTTGCCACTTATTCAACGGCTACGCAGCGACTGGAACCGGGGGATCGCCTGCTCCTCTATACCGATGGAATTGTGGAAGCGACGAGCGCCGGCGGGGAATTCTTTGGACAGGAATCTCTGAGCGCCCTTTTGCGTCAGACCGCCGGCGTTTCGCCGGCGGAGGCGGCAGATCGGATTATTTCCACGGCGCAGCAGTGGGCTGCGACGCAAGACGATGATCTGACGGTGCTGATGTGCGACTACATCGGCAATGGGGCGGCATCGGCGTCGTGATTGCGTACCGCCATCGGACTACCAGACGTCGCACCTCTTGCCTTCCGGGCGCACCATCGGGGCGTCTGCTTTGCAACTCCATGCTTTCTCGAATTCCGGGAGGTTCGAGAGAGGGCCGATGACCCGATATTTCGCAATCGGATGCGGATCGCTCTGCACCATCAGACGCTGGGTTTCGGGACGGATTTCGTCGCCCCGGAATTGTCCCCAGGCGATGAAGAACTGCTGCTCGGGCGTGAAGCCGTCAGTATCCGCTGGGCGCGTCTTGCCCTCGAGCGATTTCTGATAGGCGAGATATGAAATCTTAGCTCCGCCCAGGTCGCCGATGCTTTCGCCCAATACCAGTTTGCCGTTGTGATGTATGTCTTTCTCGATGAAGTAGTGATCGAACTGGTCGGCCACGCACGCCGCGCGCGCCTGAAAGTTTTTCAGGTCGGCGTCGGTCCACCAGTTGCGCAGGCGGCCGAGATAGTCGAACTGCGCACCCTGGTCGTCGAAGCCGTGTGAGATCTCATGCCCGATCACGACGCCGATGGCGCCGTAGTTCACCGCATCGACGGCTTTCACGTCGAACGCAGGCGGCTGCAGAATTCCGGCCGGGAAGACGATTTCGTTCAGAAGCGGATTGTAGTATGCGTCGGAGGTGGGAGGCGTCATGCCCCAACGGCCGCGGTCTACGGTTCTGCCGATGGTGTCGCGATCGTCCTCTTCGACGAACTTTCTGCCGGCGATCATGTCATCAAAGAACGCGTCTCGACGAATCTCGACGTGGCTGTAGTCTTTCCACTTGTCGGGATATCCGATCTTGGGATTGAAAGTGGCGATCTTGGCCATCGCTTTTTCTTTGGTGTCATCACTCATCCACGGGCGGCTCAGAATGTCGTCGCGCATGGCCGCAAGCAGGTTGCGCACCATCTCCTGCATGCGGGCCTTGGCCTCGGGCGGAAAATATTTCTCCACGTATTTCTTGCCTAGCGCTTCGCCCAACAACTGGTCGGTCGATTCGACGCAGCGTTTCCAGCGCGGCTTCATTTCCGTGGTGCCGCTCAGGTATTTGCCATTGAAGGCGAAGTCTTCCTCGACGAAGGGCGCGGAAAGAGAACTCGCAGTCGAATTCAATAGCTGCCACTTCAAATACACTTTCCAATCGGCCAGGGGCGTCTGCTGCATCTGCCGGTCGACCTCCTGCATGAACTTGGGTTGGTCAACGTTCAGGTCGACGTCGGTGGGCAATTGTTTGTGCGTGAAGTAGTTAGTCCAATCGAAATGCGGAGCCAGGGCCTGCAGTTGGGCAAACGTCGTGTTGTGATCGGTTGCAGACGGATCGCGCAGCGCAACATTGTCGAGCGAAGCCTCGGCTAACTTCGTTTCCATGCTCATGATGGTCTGCGCCGCAGCCGCGGCAGATTTCTGGTCCCAGCCGGCGAGCCTGAACATCGCGGTGACATGCTCCACGTACTTTTCCCGGGCTTCCTTGAAGCGCGGTTCCGGTTTCAGGTAGTAGTCGCGATCGGGCAGGCTGAGACCACTCGCGCCCAGATCGGCCAGCACCCACGAAGGCTTATGCGGATCCTGCTGGCTGCCGAGCGCGAAGGGAACTTGTACGAGAATGTCGTGCATCTCCGCCATCAGCTGTTGCAAAGCGGCGATGTCGCGGGCAGCGTCAATCCTGGCGAACCACGGTTTGATCGGATCCATGCCGCGTGCGTTTGCACGGGACTCGTCCATGCAGGCGCCGTAATAGTCGCCGATGATCTGCTCGGTGCTGCCCTTGGGCGCGTCCTTGTCGGAGGACGCGGCTTCCAGAATGTCGCGCAACTTGTCTTTGGAAGATTCTCCCGCGGCCCAGCGCTTGCTCCAACGCGTCATCGAAGCGGGAATCGGATTGTTCGCTCGCCAGGTGCCGTTGGCAAACTCAAAGAAGTCGGTGCAGGGGTCGGCCTTGCGATGGAGATCGCTGACGTCGATACCGTGCAGCGAACTGCTCTGCGAAAACAGAAAAGACGAAGACAAAAAGAGCGACGAGACGAACAGGGATGATAGCCACGCCTTACGAACCATGGATTCCTCTTTTCAGAGAATCTTCAAAACTTAGTACGCATCGGCCTAGGGAAGACGCGGCAGCCATTCTAGAACACTCGGGCGTAAAAGTTCTGAGGGAATGATTGGGACGGTGCGCACGGCGCGACGAAGCGACATACCGGCGCAGTTTTGCGCCGCATCCTTCATCTGCTAACCTGCCTTGCATGGATTACCTCTGGACCCCGTGGCGCTACGCCTATGTCTCCTCCACGGAAAGAATTGGCGGCTGCGTCTTCTGCGATGCGCCCAAGGAAAATGACGATGCCAAGACGTACATTGTGCATCGCGCCCAGCACTGCTTCGTCATCCTGAACGCCTACCCGTATACTCCCGGCCACGTGATGATCGTCCCTTATGAGCATTTGGACGAGTTGCAGAGACTTCCAACCGAAGCCGCCAACGAGATGATGACGCTTTCCCAGCGAATGGAGACCGTGCTTCGCGAACTCTACCGCCCCGACGGAATCAATCTGGGCATGAATATCGGCAAGGCCGCCGGCGCCGGCATCGCCGGACACATTCACATGCACGTCCTGCCGCGCTGGGTGGCCGATGCGAATTTCATGTCAGTCGTGGGAGAGACCAGGGTGCTGCCGGAGACGCTGGAGGTGACGTGGGGCAGGATGAAAGCTGTCATGAAGCAAGACTAGTTCTCAGCGAGTCAGTTCTTCCATCTCTTTTTCCTCGATCACAGCCACGCCCAGCTGCCTCGCCTTATCCAGCTTCGATCCCGCATCCGCGCCCGCCACCACATAGTCAGTCTTCTTGCTCACCGAGCCTGAAACACGCCCGCCGGCGTCCTCGATCATCTTCTTCGCCTCATCCCGCGTGTGTTTCGCCAGCGTGCCTGTAAGAACAAATGTCTTGCCCGCGAGTTTCGTGCCACGTTCTTTCCTCTTGCCCTTGAATGCAAGTCCAGCTTCGCCCAGACGCTCGACCAGCTTGCGGTTCGCAGCGATGCTGAAGAACTCCACGATGCTCTCGGCGATCCGCGGCCCCACTTCGTTCACGTTCTGCAATTCTTCAATCGCCGCCTGCTCCAGCGCCTCCATCGATCCAAAGTGTTCAGCCAGAAACTGCGCAGTGCGCGCGCCGACAAAGCGGATGCCGAGCCCGTAGATCACCCGCTCCAGCGGCAGCTTCTTCGACACTTCAATCTCGTCAAGAATGTTCTGCGCCGACTTGTCGCCCATACGCTCCAGGCTGAGCAGGTCGTCTTTCGTCAGCTT
>PLEA01000182.1 GCA_003136335.1 Acidobacteriaceae bacterium
TTGTGGCCGCCCCTGCCGAATAGAGTTCGATCCTGCTGTTTCCCTCAATCTCCGATGCCAGCGGACCCGAGCCCAAGTCATTCGCCTTCGAGTGGCTCAAGGATGAAGAGGGAGAGCGCCTTCAGCAAATGACAACGCTGGCCAAGGAACAGGTTCGCGCCTATGTGGACGCGCAGGCGAAGGCAAAGATCATGCCCGCGCCGAAGTCAACGAGCCCGCAAACTGCGCGGCGTGCTGCTGCTTCCAAGGCTGCGCGCTCTAAAACCAAAGACCCGATTCTCGAGAACGTGCAGATGAAGGCGTACGACTTATGGGGCAACAATCAACCGGTCCTTGTTTTCACGGCCGAAGCGCACATCCCTCCGCCGCCCGCCGGCACTCCGCAAGCGGGGGCCGATTCTGACCTTCAGTATTCGATCCTGCTGGTGGCCAATCCGGATATCTACAACAACCTGCACAAGCTCTATGTCGGGATCACCGATAAATATCATCTCGATATCTCGCCGCACCTGGAATTGGTTGACGCGCTGGACGCTGACGGCGATGCTCGCGGTGAATTGCTCTTCCGCGAAATTTCAGATAATGGCAACGGCTGGATTATTTATCGCGCCACCGCCGACAAGTTGTGGAAGCTGTTTGACAGTTTGAATCCCGAGTAAGAACCGGGCGCGGATAAAGCCGCGCCCCTGAAGTATTCCCCGCCAGTTTCAGCACCTACCTTACTGAGACTTGTTCTTTGCCAGGGCATCGGCGGCCTGGCAGAGAAACGTATCCACGGCATCACTGTACGGCTTCTTGAAACTGGCTGGCCAGTTGGCTTTGTCGGCATAGAGTTTGCGCAGGTTTTGTTCAATGCCGGGGTCACCGCCAGTGAACATCGCGAGCAGTTTTCGCCGGCGAGCAGCCAATTGCAAGCCGGTTTCGCCCGCTGGGTCTGTGCCGCTCGCAATGGCCTCCTCCGTATCTCGAGCCAGCGCGGCCCAACCGCTTTCCGACTCCGTCTGCACCTCGAGCGACAAACGCTGGCGGAGATTCGCGAGTTGGTCCTCGGTATAGTATTTTTTCATCCAGTCTTTTCTGGTTTGCATTTGAATCACCTCGATGACCTTGCGGAATGGCTCCCAATCCGGTTCTCCGCCCGTGGCCACGATCTTTGCCGCCCGGTCGATGGCTTGCACAGCCCGGTCGAGATGGTCCCGCTTCTCGACCATAATCTGGCGTTGCTGGCGAAGCGCAGCGGATAGATCGTTGTCCTTTCGCTGAAGAATTTCGCGGATTTGGAATAGAGGGAATCCGATAAACTTCAGCGCTACAATCTGCTCCAGGCGCGCGAAGTCGCGATCCGAGTACACCCGATACCCCGCGGCAGTACGGCCGCTAGGCTTCAACAGCCCAATCCGGTCATAGTGATGCAGGGCGCGGATCGTCACTCCGGCGCGCTTTGCGAATTCGTGAGGCAGATACGTAGGGTTCACGGTCCCTCTCATCAAGGTTTTACGGTCTAACGTTAGGTCAGGGTCAAGCAGATTTTATCTTGCGGATCCAAGACCGTGGCTAGATCAGTGATTAGTGGGCAACAAGCTTTACCCCATAAATCGTTTTGAGCCGAAAATGATGCGGGCTTCAGCCCCTGAGAGGCCCGCAATCTACTGCGTCGCTTCACTAACCACGAACAGGCCGACGCTCCTTCCTTTCCGCTAAAATCTCTTCTCGTGAAACAAACACCGGACCATGCGTAAGCGTCCGTTCCAGCGTGCAGTCGGATGCTAACGAATCCGCGAGGAGACAAGGAGATCAAGTCTAGTTTGCGTCTGACACGCCGCAAGTTTGTCCAATCGATTCTCGGTATCGGCGCGGCTGCCGGGCTGCCTGCCGCGCTCACGGCGTGCAGCGGTTCTTCCAAAGCGGGCACCGCGATTTCGTCCGA
Organism: Acidobacteriaceae bacterium; assembly: GCA_003136335.1. Next base: position 1,928 of record PLEA01000182.1, read on the forward strand.
CGCAGCGGCAAACCAGTTCGACACATTCTCCGAGTCCACATTCCCGAAGGGATTCTTCTGGGGCACGGCCACGGCCGCTTATCAGATTGAAGGCGCCTGGAAAGAAGACGGCAAGGGCGAGTCTATCTGGGACCGCTTCGCGCACACCCCGGGCAGAATCAAGAACAGCGACATTGGCGACGTGGCTTGCGATTCCTATCATCGCTGGCGCGAAGACATCGCTCTGATGCGGGCGATGAATTTGAACAGCTACCGCTTTTCCGTCTCCTGGCCACGCATTCAGCCTTCGGGCTCGGGCGCTGCGAATTCCAAAGGCATCGATTATTACAGCCGCCTGGTAGATGCGCTGCTCGAGGCGCGCATCCGGCCGCTAGTCACGCTCTATCACTGGGATCTGCCGCAAGCGCTGGAAAATGCCGGTGGATGGACCAATCGCGATACCGCGGCCCGCTTTGCCGACTACGTGCAACTGGCTGCGCAGGCGCTCGGCGACCGCGTCTCCGACTGGGTGCTTTTCAACGAACCCGCTGCCTTCGTTGATCTGGGATATCTCGAAGGCACGCACGCTCCCGGTCGCAAGAGCCTGCTCGACTTTCTCAGGGCCACGCACGTGGTCAACCTGGCGCAGGGCGCAGGGTTCCGCGCGCTCAAGGCGGCGCGTCCGTCAGTGCACGCGGGTACGGCTTTCAGCATGTCACCGTGCGAGCCTGCCACCAATTCCGAGGCAGACAAGCTGGCGACGGAGCGCGCGCATGCCATGACCAACACATGGTTTCTGGAGCCTGCCCTGCGCGGCCGTTATCCCGAGGCGCTTACGTTCTTGCCGGAGACCGCCATGCGGATCAAGCCCGGCGACATGGAAAAGACCCTGGCGCCGCTCGATTTTATCGGCATCAATCTTTACTACCGGACCATCGCCTCAGCGCCGGGCGCGATGGAGCGCGTCGCGCACGCGCAGGACTGGCTGTTTCCAGTGAAGATGGACGGCGGACAACAAGGTCCAAAGACCGGCTTCGGCTGGGAGGTTTGGCCGAAAGCGCTGTATGACATGGTGTCGCGCATCACGCGCGACTACAACCGGCCGGTGATTGAGATTACGGAGAGCGGCTGCTCGTATAACGATGGGCCGGACGCTAGCGGAATAGTTCACGACAGCCGCCGGATTGCCTATCACCGTGAGTATCTGGCGGCATTGGCGCACTCCATCGCCGACGGTGCCGACGTTCGCGGATATCACGCCTGGAGCCTGTTGGATAACTTCGAGTGGGCGGAAGGTTTTAGCCAGCGCTTCGGCCTGGCCTACGTGGATTTCAAAACGCAGCAGCGAACGGTAAAAGATTCAGGCCGTTGGTATGCGAAAGTGGCCGCCGACAATCGTGCAGCTGCGCGTGAAATTATCAGACCAGATTAGTGTTGGACAGTTGTTGTGTGGGGCCGGGTCTCTGAACCGGTCACGGAGCGCAGCGCAGCGCTTTTGTCGCGGCCGCCCCTTATTTCTGCTGCATCACCAGTTCGCCGTTCTCCACTTTCATGGCGCCAACATTGTCCGGCAGTTTCATCCGGTCGCGTTGCTCAGCCAGTTTCTTCTGCAGAGCCGGATTTACCAGCGATACCGGAACACTCAGATCTCCCACTTTGAATTCCGTAGGATCAAACGTAGCGTAGCCATCTTTGTCGCCGATATGACCCGAAATCGTCACCCACACGTCTTTGCCGGCGATCTCCGTGAGGAACTGGCCGTGCACGACATCACCTTCGAAACTGACCTGCTGATCCTTGATGGTGGGCGCGGCGCTGCCGACGTTCGAATCGGGAGAAAGACCGGACTCACCAGCGGCGTTGCCTAACGTCTGCGCGAGCACGGCACTGATCTCGTCGGAGTTGATGTGTACCTCAGCCTTGGGGCTCGTCGAAGCGGCCTGTCCCGCGTCGGGTTTGGAAGTCTCGGAGGTGCCGCTCCCCGGCGATTTCTGCGCTGCCTGCTGGAACTCAGCCATCTTCTGGTCAAACGCCTGAGCATGTTCCGCCATGGCCGTAGGAGGCTGCTTTTGCGCCACCGGCGCCGGTTTCTTCAAGACCAAAATAATGGCCACCAACGACGCCACCAGCGTCGCAATGCTGATAATGCGGTCGAGCTTGAATTTCATGACGATCCCCGAACGGTCAGCCCAAGACGGGCGGGCCCAGTGTCATGGTAGCGAGAATGGAAGGACCGCGGTAGATGACCAAAGTGATAGTCCGCGGATGACTATGTGGGGCGGACACTCTTGTCCGCCGATTTTGACCTTGATTTTGAATTTGGCTGTGAGTGTCGGCCCGCAATGGGGCAAGTATTTATCTACCCGATTAATCTGTCTGTCCGGTGCCGTACCAACGGTCTTGTTTTTCGCTCTGTGAAGATCGGCTGCGGCGTATAAGGTGGACAGTTTCGCTTCGCTCGGGCGTATTGCGCAGGCGAACCGGAATGATGCGGGGCGTGAGGTATGCTGAAAGCTGACGGTTGATAGCTGACAGCTCTCCCATGGTTTCTGATTCGATCCTACTGAAGCATATTGCACGGCAGCCCAAGCGGGCGGCGGGATTCAAGCAACTGGTGCGCGAGCTGGGGTTGCGTGGGGACGAACGCCGCGAACTCGATGAGCACTTGCAGAAATTGGTGGCCAGCGGAGCGCTGATTCGGGGCGACTCGGACCGTTACGCGCTGCCGCAGGCCGCTGCTGATAAAAATCTGGTCGCGGGACGGCTGACCATGCACCGTGACGGATTCGGGTTTGTCATTCCAGACGCCAAGTCGCTGAGCCCGGCCCTCAAGGCGCGACTGACGGGCGACATTTTCATCGCTCCGCATCTCATTGGCAACGCGATGCACGGCGATCTCGTGCTGGTCGACGTGAGCAACGTGCGTCCCGATGGGCGGGCGGAAGGACGGATTGTGCGGCCGGTGATGCGCGCGCATCTGACGGTGGTCGGCATCTTTCATTACGGAAGCCGCGGCGGCTACGTAAAAGCCATCGACAGCAAGATTACGCAGGAAATCGCGATTCCGGCGGGGATGGAGGCGCCGGGCAATCCGCAGTCCTCGACGGCTCCGACGGAGGCGCCTCGTCCCCACAACCGAGGGCAAGATGCCCCTTCGACAAGCTCAGGGCAGGCTCTCGGCACGGCCGGCGGGACGCCGGCGCTACGGACAGGCAAGACGATCGTGGATCGGGTACTGGGCGACGAAGTCGCGCGGCGGACGGAGTGGGACGATCTGGAAGGCGTCGTGGTTGACGTTGAGATCACTGATTGGCCTTCGCCAACGCAGAATCCGCGGGGGCGTGTGATCGAGATTCTGGGGCGCGAGGACGATTTCGGCGTCGATGTTGAGATCACGATTCGCAAGTTTCATCTGCCGCATCACTTTCCGGCGGCAGCGCTCGCGGAGGCACAGGATACAGCGGCGACCATTCCGGCGCATGAACTGCAAAGGCGGCACGATTTTCGGGGACTGCCGATTGTGACGATCGATGGGGAGACGGCACGCGACTTCGACGACGCGGTGTGCGTGCACATGCTTGCGAATGGCAATTTCGAATTGCAGGTGCATATTGCCGACGTGGCGCAGTATGTGACGCCGGGGTCGGCGCTCGACCAAGAAGCGCGGCTGCGCGGCACCAGCGTTTATTTTCCCGATCGTGCGGTGCCCATGCTGCCGCTGGAGCTTTCGACGGATATTTGCAGCTTGCGGCCGCAGGTGGAACGGCTGGTGCTGTCGTGCGTGATGGAGATGGATCATCGCGGCGAGATCGTGAGCTACGCGTTGAGCGAGGGCGTGATCCGGTCGGCGGAGCGCATGACCTACACCGCGGTGAATGCGGTGCTGGAAGGCGATGCCGCGGCTCGGGAGCGTTATGGTCCGCTGGTGGCGACGTTTGAGCTGATGCGCGAGCTGGCGCTGATTTTGAACCGCAAACGGCAGCGGCGTGGGTCGATTGACTTCGACCTGCCGGAGCCGGTGATCGAATTCGACGAGTTCGGAATGATGAAGAGCATCGGGCGCTCGGAGCGCAACATCGCGCACCGGCTGATCGAAGAGTTCATGCTCTCGGCGAATGAGTGCGTGGCGCAACATCTGGAATCGCGGCGCATTGCGTCGCTGTATCGCGTACACGAGAAGCCAGACGCGAAGCGGGTTTACGACTTTGAAGTGATTGCGGCTACGTTCGGGTATTCGCTAGGCGTGGGCCCGTTGCCGATTCATCGGTTGCAGATGAAGACGGATCGGCGCGCAGCTTATGGTACGGGGAAACGCGTACACGAGATCGAGGTGCCGAAGGAAGTGCACATCACGCCGCGGATGTATCAGAAGCTGACGCAGAAGATTGCGGGCAAGCCGGAGGAGCGCATCCTGAGCTACCTGATGCTGCGCTCGCTGAAGCAAGCGCGCTATTCGGAGCAGAACCTGGGGCACTTCGCGCTGGCGGCGACGAGCTACACGCATTTCACGTCGCCAATCCGGCGATATCCGGATTTGATCGTGCATCGAATTCTGAAGGACGTGCTGCGGGACAGTAGCGCCGGCGTCCCGCCGGCTGTCGCGGGGGCGTCTCGCCCGCGCGAGTCGGCAGGCGGCGCGCGCGGCGGCGCGGACGACGGAGACTTCAACTCCTTACTTGGCAAGTCTGCTCGGAAAGAGGGTACAGCTGAAATCCCGCGGGCTTTCAGCCCGGGATCGGGCCGGCGAGACGCCGGCGCTACGGATGACGCGCCGTCCCCGTGGTCGAAGCGGCGGGATCATGCGGCTCACCGGGAAGCGCTCGAACCTTTGGGCGGGCCGATCGTGCTGGAAGAGTTGCACGACATTGCGGAGGAGTCGAGTCAGTCCGAGCGGCGGGCCGACGATGCGGAGCGCGACCTGATGGCGTGGAAGAAAGTGAAGTTCATGCAGGATCGCGTGGGTGAAGATTTCGATGGGCTCATCACCGGCGTCACCAAGTTCGGGTTCTTCGTGGAGCTTAGCGATTTGTTCGTGGAGGGCCTGGTGCCGCTGAATACTTTGACCGATGACCGGTATACCTTTCACGAGAACACGCGCGAGATCATAGGGGAGCGGTCGCGCAAGACATTTCACCTGGGGCAGAAGATTCGCGTGCTGGTGGACCGGATCGATCCGGTTGAGAAGAAGATTCAGTTTGCAGTTTTCGAAGAGGAGCCGGTTCGGGCGGCGGGAAAGCGGCGGAAACGGAGATAGTGGCGGAATGAGTGCGTGAGAAAAGGGTGCCATCCCTGCGGGACTCGTTAAGTTTTTCCACCTCTACTCGGCACTCCCGTACGGGGCTTTCACATGCCGCCGCTTGGCGACTGGAGCCGCAACGCAATTCAGCGCTTCTACACTCCCAAAGCTTTCTGAATCTCGGCTGCAATTCCGGCGGTCAGGGAGCGCATTTTCTCTTCTGATTCCGCTTCCACCATGACCCGCGCCAGCGCCTCGGTACCGGAGTAGCGGACGACTACGCGACCGTTGCCGTTGAGTGCGCGTTCGGCCGCATCAATGGCCGACTGCACCGCGGGGATCTGGGCGAATGGAATTTTCTCGCGCACGCGCACATTCTGAATTTTCTGGGGAAAGACTTTCAGATCGCCGACCAATTCCGCTAACGGCTTGCCGGAGCGCACGACAATGTCCATCAGGCGCAGCGCGGTGAACAGGCCGTCGCCGGTGGTGGCGTCGCCATCGCGGAAAATAATGTGGCCGGACTGCTCTCCACCGAGAGTGGCGCCGGTCTTCAGCATTTCCTCCAGCACATATTTGTCGCCGACGTTTGCCCGCAGCATGCAGATGCCGGACTTCTTCAGCGCGATTTCCAGGCCCATGTTCGACATGGTGGTGGAGACTACCGTATCGGCTTTCAATTTTTCTTGCGCTTGCAGATCGCGAGCCGCGGCCAGCAGGACGCCGTCGCCATTGACCACGCGGCCGCCGGCATCGCAGAACAGAGCGCGATCGGCGTCGCCGTCGAAGGTCACTCCGAGATCAAAGCCTCCGGATTCCGCCACTACTTTTCCCAGAGTCTCCGGATGCAAAGCGCCGCAGCCTTCGTTAATATTCTTGCCGTCGGGCGAGACATGGATGAATGTCGCCTGAATTCCGAGGCTGCGAAACAGTTCCGGCGCCTCGGCTGTAGCGGCGCCGTTGGCGCAATCCACGAGGACGCGAAGCTTGCTTAAATCGGAAAACACGTCCGCGGCCAGTGCCTTGACGTAGGCATGGCGCAACTCGGCTTCGCCCGGCAGCGATGGCTTCGGAGGCTTGAGCGCAGTGTCGTCGGCGGCAGTCGCATTCTGCAGTAGAGCGAAAATTTCTTTTTCGATGGCAAGTTCGCGCGCGTCGGTTAGCTTGAAACCATCGCCGGAAAAAACTTTGATCCCGTTATCGGTCCATGGATTGTGCGAGGCAGAAATCACAACGCCTGCCGCCAGCGCTCGCGAACGTGCGAGGTACGCCACTCCCGGAGTCGTGATCACGCCAGCGCTGTGGACGTCCACGCCGACAGCGGCCAGACCTTCGGCGAGGCGGTCCGCGATCCATCCGCTTGACTCGCGGGTATCTTGGCCAATCACGGCTTGCGGGTTCCGCATCGTGCGCATCAGATCGTGGCCCAGAGCGCGGCCGATCAGATACGTGCTTTGTTTGGTCAGCGGAAATTCTCCCGCCACGCCACGAATCCCGTCGGTCCCGAACAGCTGCCTTTGCTGGCTCATAAGAAAGTTCAGGAGAATCCACGAAAGATGAGGACTAGTGATGATAAATGAGGACGCGTCAAAGACACGATTCAGAAGTCACAAATGCCGCTCATGGAAAGAGTAAGTTCCCTCAGGGGCTAAAGCTCGCATCTTTAATGGGCCAGTTGCGGCACGGCTGAAGCCGTGACCTTCCCAAAGCACGTATGGCTGGAAGCCGTGCCCTTTCCAAAAAGCGGTATGAGAACACTTCGAACCGAGATCTTTAGTGCGACGAGGCGCTTCCCACCTTCTGCACCAGCACAGTTACACGAATCGAAGCTGACTGCACCACTTGCACCAGCGGGTCTGGCACATACACATTGGTATTGAAGACCGCGCTGCCGCGTGTCCCCGTCGCATCGATGGGATCCGTCGTCGCCGCATCGATCTTCTCCACATGGAGCCTGGGGCCGGTAATGGTAACGCGGGGCGGATCGGCATCGACTTTGACAATTTGCTCCCCATCGGCAAAGTTCCCCGTCACCCGCGGATGAATCTCGACATCGCGAGTGAGCCGCGTATCAAAGATGAGGCGCAACTGGCTGGGTAGGACCTGCTGCACGGTGACGTCGCGGGGATGACGGACCTGCAACGAAGTCAGTTCAAAGGTGCGTTCGCCGGGTTTGGCGCCTGCCAGTTCGATTTCCGCGTGGATTTCATTGGCCTGCAATTGCCGGATAACCCGCTCCGGACCGCGTACTCGGATCTGCGCCTCGGGAATAAGTTCGGAACTGATCTCGAGCTGCGGTGGAACGTGCTCAAAGACGATGGGGGCGCGCACAGCCACTTCCGCGGGCTGCTCGTCGGGTGAAATCAGAAACCACAGACCCGCGGCCAGCAACAACGACAAGAATTTCAACCCGAAGTTGTGGAACACGTAACGCTGGAAAACTCCAGTCATGGCTGAGGCTCCGATTCCACGCCGGATTCGGATTTCCGCTGCGGCGCCGGTTCCCGCAGAGGTGAGTCCAAAAGCGGGTCGGACTCATCGTCCCCGTGCGCAATCGCGGTCGGCAGTGTGACGGGAGCCATGAAGCGCCGCAGTTCGCTGCCCAGACGCTCGCGCAGTTGCTCCACCGTCAAGTCGCGCTCGATCTTGCCGCCGATAGCGAGGCTGATCGCTCCGGTTTCTTCGGAACAAATGACGGCAATGGCATCCGTTTCTTCGGTGATGCCGATGCCGGCACGATGCCGCGTGCCAAGTTGCGTGGAGAGCAGAGGATTCATGGAAAGCGGAAGAAAACAGGCGGCGGCGGCGATGCGGTCTTTCTGTACGATCACAGCGCCATCGTGCAGGGGAGCGCTGGGACGAAAAATGGTGGCCAGCAGATCGTAGGAGAGGCGGGCGTCGAGCGGTACACCGCTTTCGATGTGGGTGCGCAAACCAATTTCGCGCTCGATCACGATCAGAGCGCCCGTCTGATGCTGGGAAAAAAGATTCGCGGCCAACACAATGTCGTCGTAGGAATCGCTCTCCGCGGAAGAGCCGCCGAGAAAAGTCAAGCGCCGTCCCAAGTCGGCGAGCACATGGCGGATCTCCGACTGAAAGACCACGATCAGCGCAAACACCAGGTAGGGAAGCACGTGGCCTACCACCCAGTTCAGCGTGGTAAGTTCGCCGATGCGCGCCAGGTAGAAAATTACCGAGACCACCGCCAAACCCACCAGCATAGGGGCGGCGCGCGTGCCGCGGATCATCACCAGTACCTGGTAGATGATCAAGGCCACGAGGAGAATATCGAGGGCCACCCATGCGCCTTGCGTCCATGAAGTGATGATTGGCATCACTCGAATCGCTCCTGATGGAAGTCTGATCCCGAGAACCCATTGTAAAGCAGCGGATTTCCGCGCTTCGCAGTCTTACGAACTTTTACAAAGGCGCCGTACCAACGCAGTTCTGCTGGAGGTTCAGCCCTGCTTCTTGGTCACGGCAGCGTGAATTTCGCCATGCGCCAGGCGCGCGGAAATCTCGTCGCCGACGTTTATCTTGCGCACGTCTTTCAACAGCTTACCCTGTGAATCAAATACCAGCGCGAATCCGCGTTCCAAAATGGCCAGAGGAGACAAGGACTCCAGCGCGGTCTGCAGGCGATCACTACGCACTCGATGCTGCAGGAGGACGTTGCGCATTATGGCGACCAGCGCGGAGGTTCCGCTCTCCATTTCTTTGCGCATACCGGAAAGTACTAAGCGCAAATCGTAATGCCGGACAGCTGCGGAAATCATCTCCCAGCGGCGGCGCATCTGCTCCAGCAACTGGCGCTCGGCGAGTTCCATGCGGTGGGTGAGATCGTCGAGCTTCTGCTGACGCTGGCGGATTACTTCCATCATGCGGGCGAAGGCACCGTGCTGCGCGAGTTCGGTCAGGGCCTGCCGTCCCATCAGCAGACGGTAGCGCATGGCGCGGCTAAGGCGCTCGCGCAAAGCGGCCGCGTGATCCTCGACTTCCTGGCGCGAGCGGATCACCAGTTCGGCCGCCGCCGAAGGCGTTGGAGCGCGCAGGTCGGCAACGAAATCGATGATGGTGAAATCGGTTTCGTGCCCGACCGCGGAGATTACGGGAATCTCAGACGCAGCGACTGTTCGTACCAGCGCTTCATCGTTGAATGACGCCAAGTCTTCGGCCGAGCCACCGCCACGCGCGACGATAATCACGTCCACATTGTCGTGCTGATTAAAAAAGCGTACTCCGGCAGCCACCTCGTGCGCAGCCGCGTCGCCCTGCACCTGGGCCGGATAGATCAGGACATTCACGGAATGATGGCGGCGCTGGAGCACGTTCAGAATGTCACGCAGCGCCGCCGCCTGCGCCGACGTCACAACCCCAATGCGTGACGGCAGACACGGAATCGCCTTCCTGCGCTCTGCCGCAAATAGCCCTTCGGCCTCGAGTTTCGCCTTGAGTTGCTCGAAGGCCAACTGCAGCGAACCGGCGCCTTTGGGCTCGATGTATTCCGCCGAAATCTGCAACTCGCCGCGGTCTTCGTACACGGTGATGCGCCCGCGCACAACCACCTGCAAGCCATCAGCTGGACGAAAGCGCAGCAGCCGCGCCGACGAACGGAACATCACGACGCGAATTTGTGCATTGCCATCTTTGAGCGTGAAGTAGAGGTGGCCGGAATCGGGCGCGCGGAAATTGGAGATCTCGCCTTCCACCCACGCGTCGGAATACTCGCGTTCGATATGCGACCGCACCGCCGCGACCAGGTCGCGAACTTTCCACACCCGGCGTTCCGGCGGGCGGAAGTTGAATCCCATCTGATCGGCGAGGGAAGACATTGTGGGCAGTGTACCGCAGGAAGCGGTGATTTTCGGGATGCTTCCACATCTCTCCAGAAAGGCGGACGGCCGGAATGCCCGCTAAGATCAAACGCCCGTGATCTTCCTCACAACCGCCGTCCTTTACCAGACGCTATAATCCTTGCCCATGAATCTCGAACAAAAAGTGGCCGAGCTGAAAAAGCGGAACGAACTGGCCGAGGATGGCGGTGGGGCCAAGCGCCGCGAGCGCCAGCAGAAAGAAGGTAAGATGTCGGCCCGCGAGCGCATCGAGTTCCTGCTCGATGAGGGCACGTTCGAAGAAACTGACAAGCTTGTCACTCACCGTTGCAACGACTTTGGTATGTCCGAGCAAAAAGTCTACGGCGATGGATTCATCACTGGTTACGGGAGGATCGAGGCCCGCCTGGTCTACGTATTTGCCCAGGACTTCACTGTGTTTGGCGGATCGCTCTCGGAAACGAACGCCGCGAAAATCGTCAAGATTATGGACCTCGCTGCAAAAATGGGTGCGCCGGTAATTGGGCTGAACGATTCCGGCGGGGCGCGGATTCAGGAAGGCGTAATGTCGCTGGCGGGGTATGCGGACATTTTTCTGCGCAATACGTTGTATAGCGGCGTCGTGCCGCAGATCTCGGCAATCATGGGACCATGCGCTGGAGGGGCCGTCTATTCGCCCGCCATCACCGACTTCGTGNNCTGGGCGGCGCCATGACGCACAATGAAACCTCGGGCGTGGCCCATTTTCTGGCGCACGACGATGCGGAATGCCTTTCGATGGTGCGCGAGCTGTTGAGCTTTCTGCCATCGAACAATCTGGATGATCCTCCGCGCAAAGTCTGCGGCGATCCCATCGATCGCGCCGATGCGGCGCTCGACACGATAGTGCCGGCACAGTCGAACCAGCCATATGACGTCAAGGACGTGATCCATGCGGTGGTCGACGACACTTATTTTTTCGAAGTGCAGGAATACTACGCGAAAAACATTGTCGTGGGATTCGGGCGGCTCGACGGACGGCCGGTCGGCATTGTGGCCAATCAGCCGTCGGTGCTGGCTGGAA
>PLEA01000549.1 GCA_003136335.1 Acidobacteriaceae bacterium
GAGGGTTCTGCCGGGGAGCATCGGCCGGAAGTGATTCGCGCGATCTTGGGGAAGATGGTGCCGGGGAGAAAGCTTGATTGAAGACCACGATCATGCGTGGCTGTAGTGGTGTCCGGGTTTGGCGCCGGAGCGTTGGCGCGAGGAGTGTCGACTCATCGAATAGCGCTTTTCGCTCCTTCAGTCTTTTGCGGAGGCGCCGTTCTTTGTGTTTCGCGCTTTTGTTTCGCGCGCCCGGTGCGAGTATGGCGTGACGGTGGCGGCGGAGATGGATATGTATCCGAAGTACCAGCCTTGGGTCTTCGTCACGCCGGCTGTTGCTGGGGGCGAATGCGGATGGCAGGCTCTGCGTCGATGTTCCTTGGAATCCCGGAACTTCCGTGTTTGCGGATGTCGTTGAGTCGGTGATCAGACACATAGAGGTAGCGTCTCGTACGTCTCCCGGCACCGGATGTGCCTGAACCCCCCATGCACGAGTGCACGGCTAAGGAATAAGAAAATGAAACATCGGACCGCATCATGACTTCTTCTGCTTCGCTCTCACCTTTGCCCACCTAGCCTAGGTCCGGTGTAGTCCTCCTAGGTATCTTCGCTATGTCGGGGGTACGCGCCTCGCTCAGTTTTGGGTGCGCGGCTGTGCCGGTGGTAGACTGCGCCTATGGCCGCTAAGAAGAAAACCAAGAAGAGGCACACAAAGTTGAATAAAACTGCCGCGAAGAAGGGGCGGCCAGTGAAGAAGACGGTCAAAAAGAAACTGGCTAAAAAGAGGGCGGCCCCAAAGAAGAGGTTAGAGAAGAAAAAGCCCGCATTGAAAAAGGCGGCGGCGAAAACGAAGGCCCTCGGCAAGAAAACAGCCGGCGCGAAGGCTGTGGGTGCCCTCAAGAAACGGGCTCCAGGAAAAACCCAGAACTTGGATACTGAGGCATTTGCACTCCAGGGATTCAGATCGCGGTCGGCGGGGCAATCGGGAGATCTGCAGGGATTATCCAACGTCGAAGCTGCGGATTCGGAGAGTGTGGACGAGTTAATCGAGGAAGGAAACGCGTTCGAGGCCGACGTCGTAGCGGGCGTGGAAAGCGCTGGGCATTCTGACGAGAAGGAAGTTCGCACGCACGAGGTACCCGAAGACGATGTTCCAGGCGAATATCTGGATAAAGAGTAATCACGGATCGTCCCGGTTCAAAACTCACGGTACAGGACGGTACAACCACAACCTGTTCCTTGGCGTTCTCACTCGTTCCTCACAGGGCATTGCAGAGCGACCGCTGCCTTGTAATTACAACGTGATCCAACAGATCAGCGCCCTTTCATCGCGGTAGCAATGCCAGCGATGGCGATTGCTGCGGGTGTAGGCGCACCGCATTATTCGTAGCCCTGTGCCTCGCCACAATCCAAGCGGCGCCGGGGAAGGGGAAGGGGCAGGTTCGCAAGTCTGTTTTAGCTGAATAGAGGATCGCTTGGTGCTGAGGACGTTGCGTCTTTGTTGTCAGCGCAATTAGCCACTTCCCCGAAGATCGAGGAGCCGCCGGAGATCGGTTTTCGGAGATGTTGTCTTACGCTCCTGATCCTAGCGATGCTGCAGGCCACCGACCCGCGCGTGAGCAACAACGCGACCCTGAGCTGCTGAATGAACTCTGCCGCCAGGTGTTTGCTTTCTCAAGCCCAGGTGGGTGCGGGACCGCAAACCGTGGTTCCTTGTGGAGGTGAAGCTCAGTGAAACGGGCCTCTCGCCGTCGCTTGCCTACTTTCAAACGCAGACGAAAGCAGCGCATGCCTTCCAAGTCGTAATGAGTCTTGCCTATCAACCAGCTGACTGTTTTACGATTCATCGGCCAGTCGTGGTTCCGGCGAAATCATTCCTGGGCCAGCTCCTGTGACTCGTCCGGGCGTTGCAAACGATAGCCGAGCAGCGAGGCGCCACGCCGTGGCGCCTCGAATGTCTTTGAGTTAGAAGCGAACGCGAAGACCGACCTCGATCTGCCGGTTGCCTCCTGGTTCCTCCTGCGCGGAGCCCCCACTCAGCTCACCGAAACCACCAGCGGAGAAGCCGGGTCGTAGCCCGATTCCGAAAAAGCCGTCCGGGTCCAGAAACTGATTATGGTTGAAAATGTTAGCGAAGACGCCCTGAAGTTCCAGGCTAACGCTCTCCGCCACTTTGATATTCTTCCGGATGCTCAGGTCGACGTTCCAGTAGGGCAGGCCGGGGATACAGCCAAAGCCGCAGTTCCTGGTGTCTAATCCCAGAATCGGATTGCGGAAATCGTTAACCGCGCTCGGCCCGGCAGCGAACATATTGGGGAAATTGCCTGCTCCTTGGGAATAGGCGTGACCGCTTTTGATGGGTGCAATCTCTACGGCGTTTTCATTGCCAAAGTAGCTGCTGTTATCCCCAGCGCCGAACTCCTGGCCATCTCCGGTGCTCGTGAAAATCTCGACTGGCGCACCGCTGCCGGCAGAGAATACAGACGAAAGCGTCCATCCGCCCAGCGCCCGTCCCAGAAGTCCCGACTGCCCCTTAAAGAAGGGCGGCTGGTACACGAAGAAGAAGTTGTATACGAACTTGCGGTTATAGGTCTGATATCCGTACTGCCTCTGCAAGTTGAAGGGATCGTCCGGAGTAAATTCGCTGGTGGCTTGGACTTCCGCTCCAGTCCCCAGCGCCTTGGAATAGGTGAAGTTGGACTGCATCGTCAGTCCCCTCCAGTCGGCCATCTTGAGTGATACGAAACCACCATTGTAGTTTCCATAGCCATAGCTGCCATTAACCGCAGGTCCCGACGTCATCTGGGGCGAAGTACCTCCTATGGCTGCGTTGGTGTTATTCATCATGGTGGTTCCGAAGTTGAATCCGACACCATTGCATCCGGCGCAGCCGGAGCCACCATCCAGATCGCTCCACATAGACCAGACCTGCGCCGTCGTCAAATTTGCAGCTTCCTTCGTCACCACTGCGGCGGTGCAACTGGTCGCTCCGGTGCAGTAGGCCGGCTTCATAGCCGACTCGAAGAACGGCTGCGGCGTGACTGCGGACGGGGCGGGGTGGCCACTGCCATCGCCATTGCAACCGCCGCCAGCGAGCCCGGCAATGCCGCCGCACAACTGCAATACGACATTCTTGTAAGCCTGGTCGAACCTCTGGCCGCCCTGCGTCATCATGTAGGGCACGGCGTTAAGGTTGATGGGCTGGTACTCGTTGGTGATCCGGCGCCCGATGTAGCCAAGCTCCAATATGACTTTGCGAGACAACTGCCGCTGAATCGTGACGTTGAACGAATCTACCTGGTTGGGTCGAAAGTTTGGATCCAGGACCGACGCGGTGGCGGATGAAATGCCATTGACCCCGGGAAAGTACGGTTGGGGCAGCGTGGGCGAGGCCTGCTGCACTGGGGCAGTCAGGCCATCCACTCCAATGCGGAAGGCACTGGCAGCCGTGGTAGAGCCAGTCGCGCCGCAGGTACCGTTCATGAGGCCGGTGCGGCACTCCACGGGTTGGAGGAGGCCAGGTCCTAGCAACGGCACCAGCACCAAGTCCACACCGTTCAGGCGGCCGAAGATGCGACCATAACCACCGCGAATGACCGTGTCTTCATGGCCGAAGATCTTGCCAGCAAAGGAATTAGAGTCGAAGTGAGGGCTCCAAGCCGCGGCGATCCGCGGGCTGAATGAGCCGTAAAACGGGTTATAGGGATACTTCAGTCCACTGCTGGTATTACCCACCAGGGCAAAGCCGATTTCCGGATCATAGTTTATACCCTGCAGCGCAGCACGCTTCCGAGCGTCCAGGTAGGCTGCACCCGAAATTGGCTGGTCTGCCGAGTCCACCATTTCCACCTGTTTGCCAGCCTCTTCAACCGGGGGCATCTCCAGCGTCCAGCCCAGCCCGTAAGTCAGGGTGAAGGTCGGCTTCATATGCCAGGTGTCGCTGAAATATACGTTGTAGAAAGGGATTGTGCTCTTGTCGAAGGCTGGGGAGCCAAGAGGATTCAAGGCCAGACTTGGGCCAGAGCGGGTATAGGCGACCTGCGAAATGGAAACGATGCCCAGTGCCGCCGCGCTCAGGGAGCTGCAGTTGCTAATAGTGACGCCCGCTTGTGAGCAAAGTGGTATGTCCGCCGTGAGTCCCGATCCGGTAGTTCCGTTGCCAAGCACATAGACGGGCTGGTTGTTGATGCCTCCGCCGTTATCGGTGCGTTGATGGTAATCCCAATTGTGTTCGAAGGTACCGCCAAACGTGAACAGGTGGTTGCCTTTCAACAGGGAAATATCGTCACGAAACATCTGATCGTGTCCATCCCAGAAACGGTTGCGGGTTTGCTGCGTGTTCACGTTGTAAGGATCGAGATCCTGAGTTTGGCCGAGAGTCTGGCCGCTAAAGATTTCGAGCGCTCCGCCGAGTCCGGACGTCTGCGGGGTATCTCCCGTCCGCTTCCATTGCCAGTAATTACGCAGGAAGCTGTAGTGGACATCGTTGGTGATGTTGCTGCTGATGTTCGTGGTCAGCCCCGCCGTCCACAAAAATGCTTGCTGCGGAAGATTGGACTGAGCAGCCGGGGTGCCAAGCGTGTCGCCGGAGAAGAAGCCGCCAATATCAACTTGAGCATCCGCGGCCGCTTTCAGCTTGAACCAACGATAAGTGGACATGAGGTGCCACTTGGAGGAAAAATCGTGGTCCACGCGCCCAACTGCGAACTTGCTGGTTGTTGGCTGTGCAAGATTGGCCGAGAATCCTTGAATGTTCGAATTGGTTCCAATCGCAGGGTGGTCGCATAAGCTTTGAGTGCAGTTAGCATTTGACTGCGGCTCATACTTGTTCCATATCTGCTGAACCAGAGGATTGATCCCAATTCCGCGCGGGTCGAGGGTAGTCCCCGTCCCCAGGTAAGTGGTGCCATTGTAGGTGACGGGAGCTGGGTTCAGGTTGTAAATGGCGCCAGTCGCGTCGTCCGTTAATAGTCCCAGCCGTAAAGACGGCGATGGGACGTTTCTAACGATGGTCTCGGAGTTGGGGAAACTGAAACCCTCATAATTGAAAAAAAAGTAGGTCTTGCCGCCAAGAAGTTTCTTCGGGATAAGCGGGCCGCCAATCGCTCCGCCATAACGGCTGTAATGGAAACTGGGAACCGGCGTAATCGGGTTATTGTTGTTGTTTTGCCAACTATTGGACGACCAGTTGTTGTCTTTATAATATTCGTAGCCTGTGCCATGCCATGCATCGGTTCCACGCTTCGTGACCACCTTCACCTCTGAACCGGCGGAACTATTGAAATCGGCGGTCTGGCCGGCAGTATTTACCTTGAACTCCTCGACGCTATCCTGCGGTGTGGGCAACACTCCCGTGGCACCACCCACCCCCGTGCCGCCTTCCGAGGGTCCTACGCTATTTTGGTTGGCAACACACCCGGTCGGGTCGCCGGCGAAGCTTTTCGTGTAAACGTTCATGCTGCCGTCCATGTCGTTCGTATTGTTGCCACCATCGAGCGAGAAGGAGCTTTGGTCGACAACCGCTCCTGCAACGGAGCCATCGGGGCTCACGCCAGGCTGAAACACGATAAACGTGCTGACATCGCGGCCAAGGCTAGGCAGGCTGTCGATGGTGAGGTTCGTGATGGTGTTGCCGACGGTCGCATTCATGGTCTGCAGTTCGTTGCCAGCAGCGGTTACCTCCACTACCACATTTGCGCCGCCCACATGCAGAGATAAATTGATCGTGAGACTGGCTCCGACCTTTACCTCCTGGCTCTCGGTCTTGGTGGTTTCAAAGCCCGCCTTCATTACTGCGATGTTGTAAGTGCCCGGGTTAACGTCCACGTAGATGTACCGCCCGGTTGAGTTGGAGGTGGTGCTGCGCTCACTATGGGTCGAGGTGTCGGTCAGCGTCACCGTGGCGCCTGCCACCACCGCACCCGTCTGGTCAGTGACTGAGCCGCCGACGGTACCGCTTGACGTGGATTGCCCCGACGCGGGCAGAGCACTGCCCACACAAACCACCAACATGATAACCAGAGCCAACTTCATGCTGCCCGTATGCATCGCTTCCTCCTAACCGAGATTGACATGGATTGTTTTGACATCGAAATCGACAGCGCTTGGAACAAGTGAGTAACATCCGGGATGCCACTTTTTGGAGGAACCACTTGGTGTGGGACGAGTAACCTATTTTCTGTGACCAATGGTGCCGCACTAGCGTCCCTTACCTGTTTTGCGGCTAGTGCTCCATAACGTTCTGACAGCGAATTCTGCCTTTTCCTACAAGAAGCTGTAGAGATGGCTTCGGAGATACCAACTTCAATAGCCAACTTTGGAGTGAGCAAACTAAGCTTTCCTAGCAATGCGCACAATGCTGCGGCTTGCTCTGAGGCTCAGTTTTACGGGTTGGCGCCTTAACGGCTAGAGCCATTCTGGCAAGGAAGGATCCGCCAGGCCTCGTGGCCAAGCTCAAGAGCCTTTTTCGACAATTCCTTGCAGGGCCGCCCGGTAACCACGGCTGCAGGAGAGCTCTCTCCCGCTTTTCAGAACCACCACATATTCTCCGCTGTTGACGGGGATCAGTTCCTTGATCTTGCGAACGTTCACGATCGTCGAACGATGGATGCGGATGAAATGATTCGCATCCAAGCGCTCGGAAATCCTGCTGATCGTCTCGCGGAAAAGATAGGATTCTTTGCCGACGTTCAAGCGCACATAGTTAGCCGCGGCCTCCACCCACTCGATGCTGTCCAGGTCCAGGAAAACGACTCGTCCATTGGCCTTGATCACCAGACGGCTGTCCGGTCCCGAGGTGGGCAACACCACCGACCTGACCTGCGACAGCAGATTCAGAATCCGGTGTGTGATCTCGCGGTCGCGCGCCTTGCGCAATTCGGACCGCGCCCTCTCCAACGCGTGGTGCAGTCGCTCCTGGTCGAACGGCTTCAACAGATAGTCAAGAGCATTGGCCTCAAACGCTCGAATCGCATACTGATCGTAAGCTGAGGTGAAAATGACCACCGGCATTTCTTCCGGAGGAATTTCGCTCAACACCTGGAAGCCATCCAGGTCTGGCATCTGGATATCGAGCAGCAGCATGTCCGGCTGCAGACTGCGGATCGCGGACACAGTTTGCCGGCCATCCTGGCATTCCGCCACGACCTTAACCTGCGGTTCCGAATCTAGTAGGATGAGCAATTTCTGGCGCGCCAGCCTCTCGTCATCGGCAATGACCGTGCGCACCACCGCGTCCAACGGCTGGTGTAGCGGCGAAAAAATAACTGAATCCGGGATCATTGGTCACCCACATTGGTCCGGTTGTTGAATAGACGTGACAGCGTGAGAATGGTTGGCAAAAGACAGGTGTGAGAATCGATCACTCCTTCCCGGCGCGGGGGCATTTTTTCGGGAGCGCAAGCCCGCTTCCGCGGCCTCCGCTTCGCCGTACCTAACAAGACGCCTCAACATCATTTGTATGATCGCCTCCAGGTATCTGTGGCCCGTCAAGAGCGACGGATTGGGTTGCTGTATCTGTCGTGCGTTCGCAATGGACCCAATAGCAAATCGCGCAAGCACGTCCCTGAATTCTCGGAGCCCGTCCCCACGGGATAGCAAGCGCTCTGCAGCCGCGTCCATAAATGCAGCCGATGTTATGCTCGCCATCCGATTTCAGACGCCGCCCGCTGTGAGCGAGAGTGCAGTCTCCGAGACTGCGAAACGGGTACACGCAAAAGCTCTTGACCTTTTGACCCGGCGCGCTGAAATCAATCGACGGATCCGGTGTCTTCAGCAGGTGATTCAGGGATTGCGGGATCTCGCGACCAGCGCGACGTTCAACGGTTGCGATACTGCGGCGCCCGCGCGCGCGACCAAGCGGACAAGGCATGGCAATAACAGTAAGCCGCGCGGACGCACAGTTGGCCCAATGCGGCCTCCCCTGCCGGGCCGGTCCAAACACCTGCCGGCCGGACTGATGCGCGCTTGCCGCATCGCGCTCATGGAGACAGGAGGCACCGCGTCCCCGGATGAAATTCGCACGCGCATTGTTCGCAGGGGGTCTTTTTCATTCGCCGATTCCGGATTTGCAAATGCAGCGATTATTCGAACTCTGAATGCTATGGGCGACGACGGCGAGGTTCGGCGTTTAGGAGACGGCTTTCAATCGCTGTGGCAGCGAATCGTGCCGGCGAGAGAAAGCGATACTTTACCGTAGATCGTAGCCGTGGCAATTCATACCCACCATCGTTCACTCTTCTCCGCCCCACTCCGGTGAGATCACTCCGAATAGTGTTGACCGTCTGGGACGAACGGTTATTCACTTGGGACGAATGACAGCGGATAGGGACTAGAAAATCCCGCCGTCTGGCGCATCGATCTTCGATTGCTCTCTTGCGTGAGTTGGTCCATCATGTAAGCGCGCGCCCGTTA
>PLEA01000616.1 GCA_003136335.1 Acidobacteriaceae bacterium
ATGCTCGGCACACATAAAAAAGGGCGAGTCCTCATCGACTCGCCCCTCTCGTAGAGACGCAACTTGTTACGTCTCTACCTGCAACTGTGCCGAACTTTCAGTGCTGCACCGATCCCACCAGATCATTCTTCATCACATTAATTTCCACCCGTCCCCCGCTGCTGTGGTTCGCCATGGTTCCATCCGCCCCGGCCGCAGCCGCATTTCCCATGCTCATCACGTAAACGCGATACACCGGGATCTCATGGTTGAGCACCAGGTAGCGGACCACCGAATCCGCCATCTTCCGCGAGCTTGCAATCGCAGCCTGGCCGCGACCCGCAGCGAACCCGCGGACTTCGATGATGTAACTGCGCTGGTCCTTCAGCGGAGCGGCCATCTGGTCGAGCGCGTCCTTCGCCGTCTTGCTCAGAACGCTCTGTCCCGCACGGAAGCGAATTTCCGTTTGCGCCTCCCCTTTGTACTGATCAAGATTACCCACCATCTGCTCCGCCGTCGCGACGCGAGTCGAGACCTGGGTCGCACTCGTCTGCGCCATCTGCGCCTTGCTGCCGGCCTCCGTCGCGTGCTGGTCCGCCAAGCTGACCTTTTCCGACGCTAGCTGAATGCCCTGTTGCGCGCGGGTATCCACGTCTTTGATCGTCCTGCTGTTGTCTGAGGTCAACTGGTCCAGTTCGTTGATGCGGTCCCGGATGGGTCCCACCTGCCGCTGCACGTACTTCTTGTTGGCAAACGGGTGCGTCACCAGATTGACCAGGTTGGGGTCGTCGCCGTCCCAGAAGTTCGTGGAAGTCGGGGCTGGAATCGGTTCTCTGGCGCTGGTGCTGGTGCTCGCGCTCTGAGAAGCGGAAGCAGCGGGAGCGGTTTGATCACCAGTGGCCGCCGGCTGTGCGCTGACGGTTGAATTGGTTTGCGCGAACCCCGGGAGCGCAAATGCGGTGGACAAGAGTAGTGTCAGGAATATGCGATTTTTCATTTTCGACCTTCTTAGTGGCACATCGGAGGCCTCCACTCCAGGCGGATGGCCATGCATGACAGCCTAGATTGTGCACTTAGCGGGCCAAAGCTGCAAGCGCTACATCAACGCCATACGCGTTTTTGCCCCTAATTAAGTGCAGCATGTGTGCAGAACTCTTCATCTCCGCGGAATATTCCTCGACAGGACAGCGGGTTATGCTCAATCGTCCGGGGGGGTGCCCCATTCTTGTCTCTGCGTTCTTTGCAGAGACAAGGGCCGGGTTTTCGATCTTCCTCGAAGTTCCTACAGCAAACACCGTAAGGCTTTCTGCCTCGCCTCGTGATAAAAGTCGCCCAGTGTTCGCTCCCCAGCCGGTCGTGGCGCGGGTTCGCAAAACTGGGAGTAAGAATCTTGAAAGCTGAAAACTCCGAACGTTACGACCGAAAGCGGTCTCAAATCGAAGAACGATCCATGCCCGCCAAAGAAAAAGTTAACGTGCTGATGGTAGACGATCAGCCCGCCAAACTGCTCACCTACGAAGCCATACTCGCCGAGTTGGGCGAAAACCTCATCCCAGCCAAATCCGGCAGCGAGGCGCTCAACCTGCTCCTGAAAAATGATGTTGCGGTCGTTCTGACCGACGTCAGCATGCCCGGAATGGATGGTTTTGAGTTGGCCGACACCATCCACCAGCATCCGCGCTTCCAGCAGATGCCCATTATCTTTATTTCGGCCGTATGTGTCACCGATCTCGACCGGCTCAAGGGCTATCAAACCGGGGCCGTGGATTATATTTCTGTGCCGGTCAGTCCTGAATTGTTGCGCGCCAAGGTCTCGGTTTTTGCCGAATTGCACCGCCGGGCGCAGCAGTTGGAAGGGCTGAATCGTGAACTCCGTCGTCTTTCCAACAACCTGCTTGCAGCGCAGGATAACGAACGACGCCGTATCGCCCGTGCCATGCACGATGGATTGGGTCAGGAACTCACCGCCGCAAAGATGGTTCTGGATGGAATGATTCTTCAGGATGAGGCCGCAGACTCACGGAAAGTACTCGCCGCCGCTGACGCCAGTGCCATGCTCGATCGCGCCCTCCAGCAGGTGCGCAGCCTTTCACATCTCCTGCATCCTCCTCTGCTCGATGAGGTCGGCTTGAGTTCCGCCATCGCCTGGTTCCTCGAAGGATTCACCAAGCGTAGCGGCATCGCGACCTCTCTGGATCTGCACCCCCCCGCATTCCCCAGGTTTGCCCCAGAAGCGGAAACCGCGGTGTTTCGCATCGTCCAGGAGGCTTTGAACAATGTGTTCCGTCATTCTGGAGCGCGCAACACCTGGGTTGCTCTGCAGCAACGGGATGGCGAGTTGCTCGTTACCGTGCGCGACAACGGAAAGGGAATCAGCACTAGTGTGGTGGAGTGTCGGCCCGACAGTATAGGCGTCGGTATTGGCGGCATGCGCCAACGGGTTAAGGAATTCGGGGGCGAATTACACCTGGAAAATTGCAATCCCGGCATGCTGGTTCACGTCAGGATTCCGGAGAGCAGTTGCGTTCACCAGGAAGTGAGTGCCGCGCCAGTTTTCACCGTTACACCGGTATCGATTTCCGCTGCCGTCTCGACCGACCCGGCGAGTGGTTCCGTAGGAGCGCTCCTGCCCCTGTAAAAATATCCGCGGGGACGCCCATCCTTTCGCGTCCTTTGCAGAGATTCTCACGCACACTCTTAAAGCCCCTCCCTGAGGCTCGCTGCTCTCCGTAAGCACGCCCGAAACCCTACTTCCCTTCCAGGCGAATATCTCCCACCCCAACGTGCGCCCGCAGCTCGTACTTGCCTTCGCCGTGATACTTCAACGTTTTGCCCAGCCATCCGCTAGTCTCGCCGTAGCCATCGCCATTCACATCGCCGATGCCAGCACTCGCGTTCACCAGCCGATATTCCGAGCTTCCTTTGGCTACGCGGATGTCGCCGACGCCCAGAGTCAGATCCTTGTCGCCCTCAACGTCTTCGACGGTCAGGTCGCCGACTTTGTCATGCACGTCGAGATTCGTCTTTTGTGGCACTTCGAGTTCCACGTCAAACTCCGTGTTACTGCCGGAAGCCGCGTGAAACTGGATCGTGGCATCGCTGCCGCGAACGTCGAAATCCACATGTGCGTCTTTGACGTTCCTTTCGTGGTCTGACTTGATGGTGTAGCGCAGGCTGATCTTGTTGGAATCCCCGCGCCGAACGTGCACGCTGCCCACACTCAGCCGCACGTGCACGAATCCGCCAGCAACAAACTCACGGCCATCGTTGTGCGTCTCTTCGTAGTTCCGATCGTTGGCCGCGCACAACGGAGCCGCGCACAACGGAACCAGGAAAAGACACAGCAGAACTGTCTGCTGAAGTGGATTGAAGCGGACAAAAGACCTTCCGGGCATGAAGCACCTCCCGGGCGCAAGAACGCCTAGTAATGGTACGAGGACGTAACGACTGAAGTTCACGGAAACTTCCCGGCCAAGTCAATTCCCAAAATCAGCAACGCCGTCCCACACCAGTTGGACGGCAATGGCCAGAATCAGAAAGCCGAAGATCTTGTTGATCGCACCCACTGCGCTGGGACCGAGACGCCGCACGAGCGGTCCCCCCATGCAAAAGAAGAGAGCAACGCTAAGCGCGATTCCCGCGACTCCGATGACCATTCCGAAATAGGCTGCCGCGTTGTCCACATGAGCCGCGAGCGCCATGACGACACCAATCGCTCCCGGTGCCGACATCAGCGGCATGGCCAGTGGAGTGAGGGAGATATCCTCTTTGCTCTCGGCCTCGTGACTCTCCGCCTGCGTAATACGTGCAGTCGAGGTCACCATTCCCCACGCTGTGTTTGCCACGATCAGTCCGCCCGCGATCTTCAGCACCGGCAGCGAGATGCCGAAGAAGTGAAGCACGAAGCGTCCGAAGAAAAGAAATGTCACCAGGATGACGAACACCCACAGCCCGGTCTTGAACGCAGTGCGATACCGGTCCCGCGCGCTCCAGTTCGAGGTCATGGTGAAGAAGATGGGAATGCCACCGAAGGGATCGACAATCGGAAACAGCGCAAGGAACGTCGCCGCCGCCGAAGCCGGCAACGTGCGCAGGAATTGTCCAAGGGCGTGAGCGGAAGTCATACGCTACCGGTACCCCTCCAGCGCTTTCGCCGCGCGATCGAGCGCAACCGCGAGTGCGGCCAACTGCTGGCGCGCCCGCTCGCTGTCGCCCTTGTCGAGCGCCTCATTCACTCCCGGAATCACCACCGCGGCGTAACCCGTGTATTCCCCAGGCGCATAAATCACATGACGAAACCACGGACGATGCGGAAGTCCCTGCGGATCGAGCAGCGCCCGCTCTGCCCCGCGCAAAGCCTGGTTCAAGCGCCTCACATCCTGCGGCGGATTCTTCTGCTTCGCCAGTATCTTCACGCCCGCCGTCTCAAAACGGCGAGCAGCCGCGTCCACCGCGTGGAAGTCGAGCACGTGCTCGCCAAATTTGTCCTGCCCCCGCTTGCGCGCTGCGTCCACATACGCGGCAATCTCTTTCCCGTATTCCTCGTAGTCATAGGGCAGAACGTCGGCATCGGCCATGCGTACAGCTTCCAGTCCAAAGACGCGTGCCATTTGCTGTTCGTAGACAAAATCCGGATCGCCAAATTTCTTGAACCATGCGAAATCGTCGAAAGCCGAGTGGTACACCCCATACGGACCGCTCGAACTCACGTCGCTCGACGGAATTCCCAGATGCTGCAGGAACGCGGTGTAATCAGAACCGCTGCCCAAGTCTCCGACCGGAACGTCGCTCTTCACCTGCGCCGCCGGAAGGCGACGCCCGTCTCCGATCGCCTCGGTAGGAGACTGCGTCGAAGGCGCGTCTGGCTGCGCCGCCTTCTGCCACGCTTCGTAAACAGTTCCGCCTTTAGGACTCGGCACAACCTTGGTTACGTCGCGCACAAACTGTTTGAGACTGGGTACAGCCGACGCGCCGAACTTCGGCCCAGAAACGGCGACGTCCATATTGAAATAGGCCGCCGCATTCGCCAGTTCCGCCTCGTACTGTTCCACCCACTCAGTCGAGCCCATCAGGCCTTCTTCCTCGCCATCCCAACTGGCGAAGATCAATGTGCGTTTCGGCCGCCAACCCGACTTCAGCAGGTCGCCCACGCCGTGAACCGCCTCGAGCATCGCCGCCGTCCCACTATTAGGATCAACCGCGCCGTAGACCCAGGCGTCGCGATGGTTGCCCGCGACCACCCATTCGTCCGGCAGTTCGCTACCGCGAACGCGGCCAATGACATCCCACAGCGTGCGGAACTGGTAGTCCTGTCGCAGATGCATCTTCAGCTTTGCCGGTCCTGGACCCACGTGGTAAGTGAACGGCAGCGCGCCCTGCCAATCGCGCGGCGAGTCCGGTCCACCCAAATGCTGCAGTACCGGCCACGCGTCGTGATACGACAAAGGAGTCACCGGAATCTTCGGCATCTGCGCCGATTGCTGCGGAGAAAGGCGCTGCGCCTCCGGCAACGACGGCACCGACGCAACTCCCGGAGTGGTTGGATCTCCGGGAAATTCGAACATGTATCCCACCGACCCGCGCTGCACGCCGGTGTCCGGCCGCCATGGCCCTTCAGGATATTTATCGCCTTTCCGCCAGCCATCATCTGCGGGATCCGAGTAGATGATCACGCCCGCGGCGCCGTGTTCCTGCGCGACAAACACTTTGACTCCGCGAAAATTCTGGCCGTAGCGCACCAGCACGATTTTGCCGCGCACGTCGATCTTCAGTTTGTCGAGTTTTTCGAAATCCTCGGGAGTTCCGTAGTTGGCGTAGACCACGTCAGCCTCGGCGTCCCCAGATGGCGACATGCCGCTGAAAGGCATCACTACGCGGAGATCGTCTTGATAGGGATCGTTGTCCACGCGTTCGCGCGTAGGGCCATGCATTTCAATCCCGGCAGGCGCAGTCATATCGACCTTGATTTCCGCGGGATAGTTCATCCAGACTTTGTACTCAACGATCTCAGTCTCGAGTCCGGCATTGCGGAATTTCTGCGCGACATAGTCGGCGGTGGCTTTGTCTTCGATGGTTCCCGCCATGTGCGGAACTTTGGTGAGGATTCGCAGATGTTCTTCGGCAAGTTTGGAATCGGGCACTGCCAGGAAACGCGACTCCGTGGCCTGCTCCAGGGCGGCGTCGCGAAAACCAATGATGGCCGGAGTTGCACTGGAAGCTGCGGAGGCGTTGCCGCCCGCTGTCGGAGACGATTCCGAAAGGAATAGTGCGAAAGACAGAACGGCGGATAAGAGAAGCTTCATCAGGCTCCTGCTGTGAAAGGTAGTAAGGTAGCATAGTGTAATCGAGCTTCACACCTAACCCTATGAAGCGTGCAACTAAACCCCTGAAAATCAAGCCGAAAGGCTGCAGTGGCTAGAGCGACGTAAGTGAGAAGTACGACCTTTACCTGACGGGCCTTCTACCAAAGAAGCGAAAACCCAGTCGTTCAACTAGCGCACCTGCCCGGTCCCGATAATTTCGTACTTTGAGGAAGTCAACTCAGCTAGCGCGAAGGGGCCGCGGCAGTGGAGTTTTTGGGTGCTGACGCCCATTTCGGCGCCGAAGCCGAATTCTGCGCCGTCGGTGAAGCGAGTGGAGGCGTTCCAGTAGACGGCAGCTGAATCCACGCCGCGCAGGAACTTGCGGGCGTTGGCCTCATCGCCGGTGACGATGGAGTCGCTGTGCCGGGTGGAATAACGGTTGATGTGCGCGATCGCGTCCTCGACATTCGCCACTACGGCTACTGCCATACACAGCCGCAGATATTCTTCGTACCAGTCTTGCTCGGCCGCGGGAGCGACGTGCAATCCGGCAGCCAGGGTGCGGGCTTTGCCATCGCCGCGCACCTCGACGCCAGCTTCGATTAGCTTCTTCACGATGCGCGGGACATATTCGGCAGCAATGCGTTCGTGCACCAGCAACTTTTCGGCGGCGTTGCACACCGATGGGCGCTGTGTTTTGGCATTGATGACAATGCGGTCGGCCATATCGAAATCTGCCGATTCGTCCACCAAGATGTGGCAATTTCCTGCTCCGGTCTCGATGACAGGAACCGCGGAATTATCCGTGACAAACTTGATGAGTCCCGCGCCGCCACGCGGAATGATGACGTCGACCAGGCCACGGGCCTTAATCAACTCCTGCACGGATTGCCGCGTGCTCGAATCGAGCAACTCGATCGCGCCCTCGGGCAAGCCAGGAACGACCGTCACAATCTCAATCAGGCGCTGGCTGCTCCGCGCCGCTTCCTTGCCGCCGCGAAGAACAATCGCGTTGCCAGTTTTGAGCGCCAGGACCGCGGTATCGACGGTCACATTCGGACGCGACTCGTAGATGATTCCGATCACGCCCAGGGGAACGCGCACTTTGCGGATGCGTAGGCCGTTGGATTTGGTCCACTCCGCCAGAGTCTCGCCGATGGGATCGGGCAGGGCCGCAACCTCGCGAACGCCGCGCGCCATGTCTTTGATCCGCGACGGAGTCAGCAACAGGCGGTCGCGCATGGCGCCATCGAGACCGGAATTCTCCACGTCCTCGCGGTTCGCCGCCAGGATGCTTTTCTCGTTCGCTTCTATCACACCGGCAATCGCCAGTAGCAGCGCGTTTTTTTCTTTCGTGGACAGCAACGCCAGCTTGGCCGACGCGGCGCGGGCGCGCAGCAACTTTTCCTGCGTGGAAGCGGCGGGGGTGAGAGTGGCGGCCACTTGTCTTTTTTATCTGTCCTTGTGCGGCGGGAAATAGGTCCCGATTTTGCGTTCCATGCCCAGCGTGATGGCCTTGGGATGACGCCCGTTCACGATTGCCACGTGGACTCCACCCTCGCTCGCCAGTTTGGCGGCGCGCAGTTTCGAAATCATGCCACCGCGGCCTAGCGAACTTTTGCCATTGCATTTTGCTTCGAGCGCGGGAGTAAGTTTGCGAATCACACGCTGCAGACGGGGTTTCTTACGGCCGTTGGGAACCAGGAGTCCGTCGACGTTGGTCAGCAGCAGCAGCCAGTCTGCTTTGACGGCCGTGGCCAGCAGCGAACTCAGTTCATCGTTGTCGCCGAAGGCGCCTTCCAGTTCGCGCACGGAGACGCTGTCGTTCTCGTTCACGATGGGCACGACGCCGAGAGCAAGCAACTCGCCGATTGCGTTCTGCAGATTGCGATAGCGCACAGGGGAAGTGAAGTCGTCGCTCGAGAGGAGCAATTGCGCGACCACCTTCTTGCCGAAGAACAGGCGCTCGTAGGTATGCATCAGCTTGCTTTGGCCGACCGCAGCGCAGGCCTGCATGCGCGGAACATTGCTGGGGCGATTCTGCAGATCCAAGCCCGACATACCCGCGGCGATTGCGCCCGAAGTGACGACCAGGTATTCGTTCTTCGAGAGATCGAACTGATCGACCATGCCGCGCAGTAGGTTGATGTCAATCTGCCCGCCGGGAGCGATGAGACTGGTGCCGACTTTGATCACCACGCGCATAGTTGGATAGGCCGGGGCGAATTCAATTTTCTTCGCTGCCGCGAAACTCCGGCTCGGAGAACCCGGCGACCCCAGAGTGGAGGGACAACATCTCTATCCTGCCGTTAGAATGGCTTTCTGGCAAGGTGATAAATCTTGCCCGGTTGCATTGTAATGCCAGCTTCCAACGCTACCAGCCGTTTTTCCGATCGCGTGGAAAACTATATTCGTCACCGGCCGGGATATCCGCTGGAGGCCTTGCGAGTCTTGCAGCGCGAGTGCGGGCTTGCACCTGATCACGCGGTTGCCGACATTGCCTCGGGCACGGGGATTTGGACTCGCATTCTGTTGGAGAATGGGAATACGGTTTTCGGCGTCGAACCCAATGCCGAAATGCGCCAGGCGGGCGAGCGGCAGCTAACAGCGTTTTCGAAATTCACCAGCGTTGCGGGCAGTGTTGAAGCGACCAGCCTGACAGATCACAGCGTGGACTTCATCACAGCAGCCCAAGCGGCGCATTGGTTTGATCGCGAGCGGGCTCGACGCGAGTTTATGCGCATTCTGAAGCCCTGTGGATGGCTGGTGCTTTTGTGGAACGAGCGGCTCACGCATTCAACTGCGTTCCTGCAGGACTATGAGCAACTGCTACTGACTTTCGGCACGGATTACGAAGAGGTGCGGCGTGAGCGGACCGCCGACGCGGTGAATGAATTCTTCGATCCGGCGCCGTTTCAAGAGCGGGTGTTTGAGATGAGGCAAGACTTCGACTGTGCCGGGCTTGAGGGGCGGCTGCTGTCGTCGTCCTATGCGCCGGGGCCGGAGCATGCGAATCATGCGCCGATGCTGCGCGAACTGCGACGCATCTTCGAGGCCCATGCCATTGCTGGACGCGGGACATTCGATTACAAGTCGCGAGTGTACTTTGGACGATTGAAGTGACCTGGAGAACAATTTGTCCGACGAAAAATCGTTTCATATGACGCCCGACGAATTCCGGCGACACGGGCATGCTGTGGTGGACTGGATCGCCGACTATCATGCGCGCATCGAATCGTTTCCTGTGCTTTCGCAGGTAAAGCCGGGAGAGATTCGCGCTGGGCTTCCGAAGAGTCCTCCGGCGCAGGGCGAGCCGTTTGACGCGCTGCTGAAAGATGTGGAGCGGCTGATTATGCCGGGCGTTACGCACTGGCAATCGCCGAATTTTTTCGCATACTTTCCGTGCAACGCGTCGGGGCCGGGAATTCTGGGGGATCTTCTTTCTTCCGGTCTGGGCGTGCAGGGGATGCTGTGGTCGACCAGCCCGGCTTGCACGGAACTCGAAACGCACGTGATGGACTGGCTCGTCGCAATGCTTGGTCTGCCCGAGAAATTCCTGTCATCGCAGTCGGGCGGCGGCGTCATTCAGGATACGGCATCGAGTGCCGCGCTCTGCGCCTTGCTGGCCGCCCGCGAGCAAGCGACCAATTATGTGAGTAATAGGAAAGGGTGCGACGGGCGACTCGTGGCATACGCGTCGACGCAGACCCATTCTTCGCTGGAAAAGGCTGCAATGATTGCGGGCATTGGCGTGGAGAAGCTGCGGCTGATCGAAGTCGACCAGAATCTCGCGATGCGGCCTGATGCACTGGCACACCAAGTGGACGCGGACCGGCGCGCCGGATTCACTCCGTTTTTTGTGTGCGCAACTGTAGGCACCACGTCCTCGAACGCGATGGATCCCGTGGGCGCGATCGGGGAAGTCTGCCGGCAGCACGGTCTTTGGCTGCACGTGGATGCGGCCATGTCGGGCACCGCGATGCTCTGCCCGGAGTTCCGCCACCTGCAGAGCGGAGTCGAACTCGCCGACAGCTACAACTTCAATCCGCACAAATGGATGTTCACCAACTTTGACTGCAGTTGCTTTTGGGTCGCGGATCGGAAGGCGCTGATTCAGACGTTGAGCATTCTGCCGGAATACCTTCGCAATCAGGCGACGGAATCGGGTGCGGTTATCGACTACCGAGACTGGCACATCCAACTCGGGCGGCGCTTCCGGTCGCTGAAATTATGGTTCGTGATTCGGCACTACGGCGTGGAAGGGCTGCAGCATCACATTCGTCAGCATGTGAAATTAGCGCAGCAGTTCGCCGACGGAATAAGAAACGATGATCGCTTTGAGTTGGCCGCGCCGGCGCCGCTGAATTTGGTTTGCTTCCGGCACAAAGGGGGAGATGCGGCGAATCAGACGATGCTTGATCGGCTGAACCGCAGCGGTGATTTGTTCCTGACGCACACCAAGCTGAACGGCAAGTTGACGTTGCGGCTTTGCGTTGGTCAGACCAATACGCAGACGCGGCATGTAGAGAACGCGTGGAAGCGGATTCAAGAAGAAGCGGGACAGCCTGCTGGATCGAACGCCGAAGTAAAACAGTGAATTCTTTAATTAATCCGCCGACATGGGCGCGGGTCGCGCCACTACGGGGCGAGCTTTCGAAAGAACCGGCGTTTCCTCGGGCGTCGCCAGCCACTTGCGCACTTCGGGCAGCGCACTCCGCATGGCAGCTTCGCCGACGCGAATCAGGTCGTCGGCGCGCTTGAAGTCATCGTAAGCGAAGCCGGCGACATCGGGTTCGATGACCAAGTCGGCGGCTTCGCGCCACACGCAGGACATCGCATCCTGAGCGATAGCGAACGATTGTCCGATGACGTCGAATAGATTACGCGGCGGTCCGCCCTTGGACCACGTCCCTTTCAGATGCACGGCCAGCACGCGGTCGGCGCCCATTTCACGCAGGGGACGCGTAGGCACCGGATGCGAGAGCATGCCATCCACCAGGTATTGGTCGCGAATCTTCACCGGCAGGAACATTCCAGGATAGGCGCAACTGGCGCGCACGGGATCGATGATCGAACCGGAATGAAAGACTACGCCTTCGCCGGTGTTGAAGTCGGTTGCGGTCACGCCGAGAGGAATACGCAGTTCCTCAAAGGTCTTCACCTTCAAGATGCGGGTCAGAAATGAGATCATGCGATCGTTGGAGGCAAAGCCGCAACGCGAGAGCGTCCAGCGGGCGAAGGTGGTGAAGCGGACACTGGCCGCCATGTCTTCCAATTCCTGGAGCGAGACACCGCTACAATAGGCCGCGCCGATGAGCGCGCCCACACTAGTGCCCGCGACGACGCGAATAGGAATGCCTTCTTGTTCGAGGACCTTTAGGACTCCGACGTGCGCGATGCCGCGGGCAAAGCCTCCGCCCAAAGCCACGCCAATGGCTGGAATTCGGGACGGCAAAATCGGGGCAGCCTGGCGGGAAAGCTCCCGACCGAAGGCTTGTACTGACCGAATAATCTTTTCCAGACCATTCACGGCAAACCCCACGTTTCCGGCCCGCTCTAACCAACTATACCTAGCATGTAAGATGCCACAATTGCATAGATGTTTGTAAGGGCACAACGGTGCCACACTTTTATTACTTTGGGAAGGCCCCCACGTACAGTAACTGTTACCGTTGGAACAGCAGGCGCGTGACGAAAATCCTTTAGACCTGCTAGGTTGCGGACAGTATGATGCGCGAGATTTCAGCCGGGGGCGTGGTCCTGCGGAAGAAAGACGGAGTCTGGTGGGTAGCCGTCATTGAGCTGCCTTTGGCGTCGGACGCGGGTTCCGAACCCAGCAAGCGAGCAGTTCGCTCGAAAACCAAGGAGGTTTTGTGCCTCCCGAAAGGCTTGATTGATCCGGGCGAGAAAGCGCTTTCTGCAGCCCTGCGGGAAGTTCGCGAAGAAACCGGTATTACCGCCGCTCCGATTACGAAGTTGGCGGATATCAAGTATGTGTACGTGCGGTCGTGGGGCGATGGCGAGCGCGTGTTCAAGATTGTCAGCTTCTACTTGTTGCGCTATGAATCGGGGCGGATCGACGATATCGCCGACGAGATGCGGGTCGAAGTCGGGCGCGCAAAGTGGGTGACGCTCAGGGACGCGCCCAAGCTACTGGCTTATGGAGGCGAGAAACAAATGGCGCGGCAGGCGCTGGAATATGTTGGAGCGCACACGGAGTTGTGATCGGGGAATGCGAGCGCGAGATGCGCTCGCGACAGCCGGCGAGACGCCGGCGCTGCAGGGCGCTGGATAAATTGTCGTCGGGGCGATTACCATTGCAAGTCCCCGCCGGGGACGAAAACCATGCCATCTTCCATCATTGCAAGTTCAGACTATTCTCCGTTTCCTGCCGGGTTCGAACGTATTCATCTTGAGGCCTGATTATGAAGCGCATCAATAGAGTCGCCATTCTCGGCGCCGGAACCATGGGCGCCCGCATCGCCGCGCATTTTGCCAATGCCGGCGTACCCAGTTATCTGTTCGACATTGTTCCTCCTGACGCCGACGGTCCGGCGCGAAACAAAATCGCCGCCGCCGGGCTCGATGCCGCAAGAAAATCCAAGCCGGCCGCGTTTATGGAACCTTCGCTTGCCCGATTCGTCACGGTAGGCAATTTCGAAGACGACATCAAGAAGCTCGCCGACGTCGACTGGATCATTGAGGCGGTGGTGGAGAACCTCGAGATTAAACGAACTTTGCTGAGGAAAGTGGAAGCGATCCGCAAGCCCGGGACGATCGTCACTACCAACACCAGCGGCCTGCCGGTTGGCCAGATCGCGAAAGGATTCTCCGACGACTTCCGGCGCGCGTGGTTTGGCACGCACTTCTTTAATCCGCCGCGCTACATGCGGCTGCTGGAAATCATTCCCACGCCCGAGGCGGACCGTGCCGCGATCGATGCCGTTGCTCACTTCTGCGACCTACGCCTGGGGAAGGGCGTCGTCATCGCCAAAGATACGCCGAACTTCATCGGCAACCGCATCGGCACGTTCTCGGTTTTGAACGTGATGCGGCTGATGCAGGAAATGGGCCTGAGCATCGAAGAAGTTGACGCGCTCACCGGACAGGCCGTGGGATGGCCGAAGTCGGCCACGTTCCGCACCATCGATCTGGTCGGGCTCGACATTCTAGGCCACGTGGTCGGCAACATGACCACCAACGTGCACGACGAGCGCAGCGACCTGCGACTGCCAGACTTCTTCGGCGAGATGCTGGAGCGTAAATGGCTGGGCGACAAAACCAAAGGCGGCTTCTACAAGAAAAATGTGGGGCGGTCGCCCTCGCCCGCCGAACCGGCCAAAGAAGACGAACGCCTCGCGCTGGACTGGAAGACGCTGGAATACCATCCGCGCCAAAAGCCGAAATTCCCCGCACTCGATATGGCGAAGAATATCGAGGAGACGGGAGCGCGGCTGCGCACGCTGCTGGGGCTGGATGGCAGCGGCCCGCAGAAGGGCGACAAAGCTGGCGCATTTCTCTGGGCTGCACTCTCCGATCTCTGGACTTACTCCGCCAACCGCGTGCCTGAAATTTCCGACTCGGTGGTTGAAATCGATCGCGCGATGCGTCTCGGCTTCAACTGGGAACTCGGGCCGTTCGAACTATGGGACGCGGCCGGCGTCGAAGCCACGGTTGCCCGCATGAAAAAGGAAGGCAAGCCCGCGCCGGCTAATGTCGAAACGCTGTTGGCCGCAGGCCAAAAGTCCTGGTACGCCGACGACCCGAAGACTCCGTCCGGCCGCAGTTATTGGCAACTGGCAACCGGCAACTGGCAACCTGTTGAAGTTCCTTCCGGCGTGTGGTCGGTTACGGCCGCGAAGAAATCCACCGGGGTGGTGAAGAAGAATTCCGGAGCGTCGCTGGTGGATCTAGGCGACGGCGTGGCTTGCATCGAGTTCCACAGCAAGATGAATTCTTTGGGCGCAGACATTATTAGTTTGATTCTTCAATCATTGAAGCCCGGCGGGCCCGGCGATGCCTTCGACGCATTCGTCATCACCAACGACGCGACGAATTTTTCCGTAGGCGCGAACCTGATGATGCTGCTCATGAGCGTGCAAGAAGAAGAGTGGGACGACGTTGACCTGGCGATCCGTCAGTTCCAGGGGATGACGCAGGCGATTAAGTTCTCGCCGAAGCCGGTTGTCTCCGCGCCGTTCGGGCTGTGCCTGGGCGGTGGAACGGAAATTTCCTTGCACGCTGTGGCGCGGCAACCGCATGCCGAACTGTACACGGGACTGGTCGAAGTTGGCGTCGGATTGCTGCCCGGCGGCGGAGGCTGCAAGGAGATGCTCCTGCGCGCCGTTGACAGCGCGGCCGCATCGCGCGGGAAAGTTTCGGGCGAAGCGCTCGCCGGCTCCGTCGAAATGATGGAGGCGATGAAGAAAGCTTTCGAGGCGATCGCCACCGCCAAGGTTGCAACCTCGGCGCACGAAGCTCGCGGGCTCGGCTTCCTCTCCGATTCCGACCGCATCACCATGAACCGCGAGCGCGGGCTCTCCGATGCCAAGGCGCGGGCGCTCGAACTCGTGCGTGCGGGATACGAGCCGCCGGTGCCGCGCACCGACATTCCTGCGCCGGGCGAAAGCCTTCTGGCCGCTCTGAAGATGGGTGTTCATCTGATGCGGCAAGGCGACTTCATCACCGACTACGAAGTGAAACTGGGCGGGAAGATCGCCGAAGTGCTGTGCGGCGGCAACGTCACTCCCGGCACGCCGGTGAGCGAGCAGTACATCCTCGACCTAGAGCGCGAGGGCTTCAAATCGCTGTGCGGCGAGAAGAAAACGCAGGAGAGAATTCAGTTCACGCTGAAGACGGGGAAAACGCTAAGGAACTGACGATTGCCAGGTTTCGATAGACGATTGGTCGAGACTGGGACGGTACGACTTCAGTCGCGCGCCGCAGACTGCTGCCAAAATGGTCTTGGCAGGACTAGGCGAAGGCGGTATCGGCCCACGCGGGTGTGTTCTCGACTCCAACGGAAAATTCGTGGCTGCTACAATCGCCTCATGCGAAGACCTGTGCTAGCTTCTGTGGTCATCGGTCTGACCGTCCTCCTTCCTGCAACCTCACTCGCTAACGCTCAAGCCAACACACAGAAAGATGCTCCCGCGCAGGAGTCGGCGCCGGACGTGCCGGATGCAATCGCTGTTCCCGCAGGCCTCGAGCCTGTGCTGTTCGTGCGCGCCAAGGGATCGCAGATATACACCTGCCAGGCGGGCGCGGATGGCAAGTTGAGTTGGACACTCAAGGGTCCGGAGGCGGAGTTGAAGGATCGGAAGGATAAAGTGATTGGGCAGCATTCCGCTGATCCGACAACGAAGCTGCCGACCTGGAAGCTGAAGGATGGCAGCGAAGTCACGGGCAAAGCTGTGGGTCACGTCGACTCGTTGGACGCGGACTCGATTCCCTGGCTGCTGGTGAATGTCGAGAGCCATGCAGGCAAGAGTGGTCTGCTGACGAATGTGACGACCATTCAGCGCGTCCATACGCACGGCGGCAAGCCGGGGAACGACGCTTGCGACGAGTCGCACAAAGCCGCGGAAACAAAGAGCGATTACACCGCCGATTATTATTTTTTCGCGCCTGTGAAGTGATATTCATACGCCTGAAACTGGCGCAGAATGGCGGGCATCTAATGAATAGCCTACCAACAACGGAGAAATCTTATGCGTGAAGTCATTATTGCTTCTTCCGTCCGCACGCCCGTGGGACGAGCCTACAAGGGCACGCTTCGCTCCACCCGTCCCGATGAACTCGCGGCGGTCGCCATCAAAGGCGCGCTCGAGCGCGTACCGCAGCTTGATCCCAAAGAAATCGAAGACGTCATTCTCGGCTGCGCCATGCCTGAGGCCGAGCAGGGGATGAACGTGGCCCGCATTGCCTCGCTGCGGGCGGGACTGCCGGTGGAAGTCTCAGCGCTGACGATTAACCGATTCTGCTCGTCGGGACTGCAGGCGATTGCCATGGCGGCCGAGCGGATCATGAGCGGGGGCGCGGAGGTGATTGTTGCCGGCGGAACGGAGTCGATGACGATGATTCCGATGGGCGGGCACAAGATTTCGCCCAACCCGTGGCTCGTCGATCACTATCCTGACGCATATCTTTCCATGGGACTCACGGCGGAGCGCGTGGGGCAGCGGTTTGGCATCACGCGGCAGGCGGCGGATGAGTTCTCGCTGCGCAGCCACCAGAAGGCTCTGGCGGCCATTCAAGCGGGAAAGTTCGACGACGAAGTGGTGCCGGTGCCCGTGCGTTTCAGCACGCCGAATGGTTCCAAGCCGAAACGGCAGGAGATTGTGTTCAAAGTGGACGAAGGGCCGCGCGAGGACACTTCGCTGGAAGCGCTGCTCGCGCTGAAGCCGGCGTTTCACCTGAAGGGCACGGTGACTGCCGGGAATTCGTCGCAGATGTCGGATGGCGCGGCCGCTGCCGTGGTCATGTCGGGCGAGCGGGCGAAGGCGCTGGGCATTACGCCGCTGGCTCGGTATGTATCGTTCGCGACGGCGGGATATAAGCCGGAAGAAATGGGGCTCGGGCCGGTGTTCGCGATTCCGAAGGCGCTGAAGATGGCTGGGCTGAAGCTCTCTGATATCGATGTGATCGAACTGAACGAAGCCTTCGCGGCGCAGTCGCTGGCGGTGATCAAGGAAGCTGGACTGGACCCGGAGAAGGTCAACCCCAACGGAGGCGCGATTGCATTGGGGCATCCGCTGGGGTGCACGGGAGCCAAGCTGACGGCCAGCGTGATCCGCGAACTGAAGCGGCGAAAGGGTCGCTATGGCATGGTGACCATGTGCGTAGGCGGCGGCATGGGAGCCGCGGGAATCTTCGAAAATCTAAACTGACAACGGGGGTATAATTCGCGTCAGGAGGGTTCCTATGACTCTCGCCCGCCTTCTCTCCGTCACGCTGCTGTTTTGCGCTTTCCCTGCCTTCAGTCAAGAACGGCAAACGGCCCAGATACCGGGCAATGGCGTTTCCGCGTTTGTGACTAACAGGGACGCAGCGTCCACACCCTCGGAGCCTTGGAGGATCGTTCCGAATCCCCCTTCGGACTTGAGTTCCCATTCGATGAACCACATTCGTGTTGATCAGTACCGTCTCGATCAGAGCGAGGTTGATTTCCGCACCGGCCGCTCGAAGTTGGAAACCAAGACTCGAACACTGGTCATGGGCTTGGACGGACCACTGGATGGCGATACGACCTGCTACACGATTCGTAGCTATGTGGTCGCACGCGATTCCAAGGATTCCGATTCCACGCACATGACTGGCTATTCGACCTGCCAGCCAGCGTCCCGGTACCGAGTGAAGACTATAGTGGGAAGAGGACCGGTTTCATTGGAACGTTGATCGTTTTTTGTAACACTTCTTTACCCAATTGCTACGCTGTTTGACACGATTCGAGGATATGCTTCAGTTGGACGCAAAACGTCCAAAGAAAACAGGGCATCCTCAGCCCTGGTTTCGGTTGGGTAAGAGGTGCTTTATGCGGCTCTCCAGCCTTGGTCTCGCGGCAGTTCTCATCTTCTCATCGGCAGCATTCGCACAACATTCCTCGGGAGGCGGCTCGGGCGGCGGAGGGTCCCACGGTTCCTCTGGCGGGTCCAGTTCTTCGGGGAGTTCCGGGAGCAGCCACAGTTCCGGCGGTTCGGCTTCGCACGGTTCATCAGCTTCGCACGGCGCCAAGGGGCACAGTTCGACCTCAGGATCGGCCTCGTCGCACACACATCTATCTCACTCGAATCCTTCGCACTCCATCCGTCAGTCAAATGCAGCGGCGCGAAGCAAGACCGTCGCGCCTGGGAAGAAAACATTCTTCTCATTCCTGCGGCGTCCCTTCCGGAAATCTGAGCCAAAGCCCAAGCCCGTCGCCGACCTGCGGCGACCTATCTGTTTCAAAGGCCCGTGCCCGGTCTGTCCCGCGGGACAGGTCCACGCCGGAGGCGGATGTGTGGGAATCTTGGTCACGAACAACCGGAACTTCTGTTCGCACAGAGAGGTTTGGAATGGCGGCGCTTGCCTGCTGCAAAACCCTTTTCTGGGTGACTGCGTTGGACTACGCACGGTGCTGGAACGGCAGGCACAGCGCATGCAGGCGGCCGAGGCAGCGCGGCAAAACGCCTGCTCCACAGGATCGAGCCAGGAATGCTCAGACTTGAGCAGCACGGCGCAGAGTGAAGGCAGTCTCTATCGGTCGTGGCAGGACCGGTACAACCAGTGCCAGCAGCGGTCGCTGAGAGCTTACCCATTTAGCGGCCTGGGAGGCTGGAGTAATTCGCCGGGCCTGTTGTTCGATCGGTTGGGGATGGACTTGGATCATCGTTAGAGGAGCACCGCTGGGAAGGGTCGCCGGCAAACTTCAGCAAGGGACAAATTCGAGAACGCCTACAATTCAGGGACGAAACCCCTATGAACACCGGGGATTCCCGCCTATCTTTACTGTGCCTTTCCGCTTAGAATTGCAGTGTGCCTTCCGCGGGGTGTGCGGACGCGGCGGTTAATTTATCGAGGGATAGACATGGCAACGACCACGGCGATTCCGAAGACCAGGATTTCCGGCGGCAGCTTTCTGCTGGAATCCCGGCAGCCAGAAGAAGTCTTCACGCCTGAAGACTTCAGCGAACAACACCAACTCATTGGCCAGACAGCGGAAGAATTTGCCGTCAATGAGATCCTGCCGAATGTTGAGAAGATTGAGCACAAGGACTTCTCGGTTTCTCGGGATCTTCTGAAAAAAGCCGGCGAACTCGGTCTAAGCGGGGTCGAAATCCCTGAAGCCTACGGCGGCCTCGAAATGGATAAGGTGACCGCCGCGGTCATCGCCGATCACATCGCGAAGTACGCAGGCTTCGCCACTACGTGGGGCGCGCATAGCGGCATCGGCATGTTGCCCATCGTCTACTTCGGCACCGAAGAACAGAAGAACAAATACCTGCCCCGCCTGGCCGCCGGTGAGATTGTGGGCGCGTACGCCTTGTCGGAAGCCTCCTCTGGCTCCGACGCACTCAACTGCCGGGCTCGCGCCGAGCTTTCGTCCGATGGCAAGCACTACGTGCTCAACGGCGAAAAAATGTGGATCACCAACGCCGGCTTCGCCGACCTGTTCACCGTCTTCGCCAAAGTAAACGGCGAAAAGTTCAGCGCGTTTCTGATCGAGAGGAATTTCCCCGGTTTCTCCGTCGGCGCCGAAGAGCACAAGATGGGGATTCGCGGTTCCTCCACTTGCCCCATCATTCTGAATGACTGCAAGGTGCCGGTGGAAAACCTGCTGGGCGAGATCGGCAAGGGCCACGTGATCGCTTTTAACATTTTGAACGTGGGCCGCTTCAAGCTGGGTGCGATGTGCGTGGGCGGAGGCCGGGTGTCGCTGGAGAACGCCATTGGCTATGCCAAGCAGCG
>PLEA01000078.1 GCA_003136335.1 Acidobacteriaceae bacterium
ACCCTATAAATAGCAGATCCGTGTGTCACCTTAGCGTGGGCAAGCCGCTGCGCCTATCCAGTGGACACCGTATACGAGAGCCCCAGTTCGAGTAGCCAGACCAGCACAGTTCGAAGCCGCTCTCGGAATCTAAAGCATTCTCCGCTGGGGTCAAGAACTCGCGGAGCACAATGGGCATCTGACTGGTGCCTTTTATGCCTCTTAGTCCTTCCCCCTCCATTCTTGCGCCACGCATCCCAGCTAATTACTGAAACCGAGCCTTTCTTCAGAGATTCCTACGCCGGTGGAGGGAACTACCAAATCCCTTTGTCGTCGCCTGTAATCCGCAGATTGACAAATGCAGCGGCAGCCAAAGCCGGCAAAAGAGACAAGCGAGCCGCAGCGCGAAAGTGTCGCGCCGCTCCCGTTCCAATCAGTTGCTGCAGGAACAGCTGCGAACCCTGCGGGAGCATGGGCAGGCGTAAAAACTGTTTCCCTACGTACGTCACCTCGGCTCCGAAACGGGCCGAGCGCAGCACAAACTCTGGCAGCGGAAGCGGGCCAATGCCCGCGCGCTGGTTGTAGTCCGAAGCGATCTTTAGCAGGGTAGCTACTCCGGGCCAGATCGACCACCGCTGCGTGGACGTGCGCAGCCGTGTGAAATCCAGGTGGCCTGCCCGGACCAGCGCCGTAAGATTCAGCAGGTCGGTGAAACGAATGTAGAAATGACGATACATCCTTTGCAGGGTCGCGAGCGTGACTTGCTCCACGGGAGCCGGGACGCGAAAGCGAAAAACACCTACATCCCGCATCACGCTGGTTTCTTCCAAGTAGGCAGGCAGTTCGTCCTGCTCCCCGGTTTGTCCGAGGCAGCCCACGTGGATCTCCACCAATCGGAGCTGTCCGGGAATGCGGAAGTTCCATTTGTGCGCTAATCGATCGCCCCAACTCTGCGGCTGCGGCTCCGCTTGCAGTTCGCTCTGCATCGCGCGCACGGTATCGCGTTCGGTGGCCGCGATAAAGAGATCAAGATCGCTGCCTATATCAGGCCAGTGATCGAGGGTCTTTATCACGAGCGGAGTGTGCCCGGTCAGTTCGAGAGCGCGTACGACCTTGGTCAAAGCGGTGAGCGCGTCTTCGACCTGCCGTTGCTCGGTTCGCTCCAGATCCTGAAGGTTGTCAAATGGCGGCGCGAATGCACCAGAGACAGCCCATTTCTCCAGAAGCTGCAAGCTCCGAAGGTATACGCGTTGCAGTTCCGCAAAGCGCAGGAATTCGGACCATTGCTCCTTCGACATGCGTTGCAACCCCGAGAGCGCCAGTGCGACCTGCGGGCCAAGTTCGCCTCCCTGGCCCGGCACTGGGGGCGCTTGGAGATGTAAAACCGCCAGCATCTCGAACATCTCAGCGGCGCTTCCTTGCCCCTTGATCATAGATGCCCTCCATGAGTGCTATCCGCTTTCGATTCGCCACAGTGCGGCAGGCCACGCTCGATCGCAGTTCCTTCTTCGTAATCGTTCCAGGTAGCAATCAGAACAAACGGAATCGGATGCGAGGATTCGTCGTTCTCCTGGAACAAGCGCAGAGTATCTTCGAACGTCTTTCCACACCGTGCATCGATATGCCGGTTCAAGCTCCAGGAAGCCTTCGCGTCGTTGAAGCCGGGCCACACCCCGCCCACCGTAACTTGGTCGGGACGCTTGCGCATCTTCGAGTAGAAATCGTTTAAGTAATCTTCGCCCCACGCTTGGCCGTCCGGGTTCCACCCCTTGTGGCCGGGATACACCCAGGCGTACTCACCGTTGAAGGCTTTGGCGAACTGCGGTGGCGGATCGTCCTGATAAAGCAGGATGGGCGGCGACGCCCACTGATCCACCTGCTGGCGCACCTGGTTCCAATCCGTGTGGCCAGCCTTAGGAAATACAAAGACGACGGGCCGTCCCCGGTACAGCAGGTACGCATCGCGTCCCGGGGCGCCGGGCCCGATGTACTTCTTGTAAGCCAGGTCCATGGCCTCCATGGCGTCTTCGGTGGCGTGTCCGTTGTCATCCTGGGTTTCGTCGTACATGAGCGCAAGGTGAAAGTGCTGTTCGCTGGCAATTCGCTGGAGGAGCGCAGTACTTCGATCGAGAAAGGGACGCCGTGGGCCATACCAATCCACCGCAAAGGCATAGATGCCCATATTGCGGGCGCTCTCAATTTGCTTGCGCAGGACGTTCGGGTCCAGGCTGTTGTAGCCGACGTCAATGTGGTCCGGATCGCCGAACCAGGGCTGGTAGTCTGCGAGAATCTTGGGATTGCCCGACAAGGTAGGGATATCCTTGAGCGCGAGATTCCGCGAATTCGCGTGAGTGCACGCGTTCGGAATGAAGCTTGCGGTCAAGACGTACGCCAAAAGGGCAAACTGGTAAGGCTTCATCTACGATTTCCTGCTCTGGTTACGATGAGACGGTGCCGCCAAGAGTTGCTCGAAGTAGGCGTTCGAACCAGGCTTCAGAAGGGTTTGGCAGAGACTTCCTCCAGGTTGCGAACGTACCAGCGATCTGCGCCGGGGGTCATGAGAACCATGTACTCGCGGGGCGCATTCTGTGTATCGAGCAACTTGTTTCCGTCGAAGGTCTGGATCTCCAATTGGGCGTGGTCGAGAAGCTGCATGGCAGCCCCATCCGTGGAATAAAAGACTGCCTTCAGATTGTGACCGTGATCAACGATCTTAATGCGCAAACCCGTCTGTTTT
The DNA here is from genome assembly GCA_003136335.1 of Acidobacteriaceae bacterium. Next base: position 2,717 of record PLEA01000078.1, read on the forward strand.
TGTTCGGCGATTCTTCGTGTCAGGCGATCTTTTGCGAATCCCACGAACTCTTCGCCGAGTCCTTGCGCACTATTGGAGTCCAGGGCGCCGGCCATCTCGCGCCATGCCAGCGCGTAGTAGCGCACGATCGTCTGTCCCGTGAGTTCTTCGATAGGACGCGGGGTAAGCCCGTCCGCATCAAGATGAACCTGGGGCGCGGACTGGGCCGTCGCCAGAACACCCGCCGCAATCACGAAGCTCGCAGCTTTGAAAAATAAAAGCGAGATGTTCTTCACCGCCAGCGTCATGTCGGCCATGCTCTTCATAGCTTTCCGTGGAAGGCGACTTCGTTGCCTTCTACAACTCCGCACGCGACGCTGATCTGCGCCCGCCCGTGGACCCTGAGTTGGATTCGCGCTACACCCTTTTTGATCGGCGTGTCGACCGTACTTTTGCCATCCCGGTCAATCTCGGTGAATGAAACGACAGTGCCATCGGGAAGTGCATTACCACTGCAATCGCGCACGGGATCGGTTTCGAGGGTCACCATATTCCCGCTCGGCATGGCTTTCACGCGTAATGCGCAGGCCTCAGCCGCGACCTGTTGAACGACTCGCGCTTCTTGCACGTTGCCTGAGACTGCAGTCACCTGAACCCGTCCCTCATGTGGAGTCGAGTCCATGCGCATCCAGGCCACACCGCGCCGGGTGGGGACTCGCCGCGAGAAGCCGGCCCCGCTGGCTGGCGTGATTCGGAAATCCACTGCGGCCGGGGTCAAAACCAGGTTGAAATACTGGTCAAACACAAACGCAGTGGCATCAATCGAATTCGGAGTGTGGACGGGAACCCGCGAAGGATGGAGAAAGAAGCTCAGGTGCGCGGGTGGCGCGGGCTTTACCTCGAACGCTGCGGAATTGCATGCGGAGTCACAGAGTATTAACTGGTAACGGCCCGCGCTGCGCACATCGCTGGACTGAATTTGCAGATCGCTCCCGAGTTTCACCGTGCGCTTCACGACATGATCCGGTCCCATCAGATAGAAAGTGGCCTCCCCGGATCCCTGGAGGGGAACTGAGAAGGCTTGGCCGGCTTCCACCGTGGCGGGCAGGTGCAGATCAGCAGCGCTTGCCCGACCGGGCAACACGCACCAGAGGGCCAATCCGGCCAGACACTTGCATAATCCGAAATCGCTACGGGTAGTGCGCTTCATGCTAGTTGCTCGACCGCGAGTAGTGATTCACTATGACGCGATAACTCTTCAGCCGTCCCGCGATGTCATTCGGGATGTCGACAGCAAAGGGTACGGGCACCTGGGGCATGAGCGCCTGATCGACATAACCATCGGAGACCCAAATGACTTTTCCGGAGTCGTCATAGTAGGCTGCCAGGACCTGTGCGATGTTGACGGGGCGGCCGCTTTGATTCACCAGTTCGCCCTTCAACACGTTTCGGTTCAATCCGTCTTTGCTCAGCGCCTGGTCGGCGACCGCAATGACCGGATCAGCGCTGGCCGGGACTAACAGAGCGCGCGCATCCATGCGCACGCTCTTCACCGCATCCATGCGAACCCCAGGAAAGTCAATGCGGTAAGGCGAAACCTGCTTAGGGAGCAAGACGTGCGAGATCAGATCGAAGCTGCCTTCTTCCTCGAGGGGAGAGCCGTCCGCCTTCAGCAGCGTCGCATTCACGTTCAAATATGCGGGAACGGTGTCTTCGTTCTCCACTTCCCCGAGAATCACCAC
>PLEA01000456.1 GCA_003136335.1 Acidobacteriaceae bacterium
ATCGACATTCTGGTCAACAACGCAGCGAACTACGAGTCCGTGGAGTTCGAAAAGCTGACGGTGCGGCAATGGGATGCGATTTTCGCCTCCAACACGCGCGGCCCATTTCTGGTGGCGCGCGAGGCTCTCAAGTGGATGCGACGGAAGCGCGGCAGGGGCCGGGCCGTATCGCTCGTCGAAGCGAAGATCATCAATATGGGTTCCCTGGGCGGCCTGAGGCCGTGGGCGAAGCACGCGCACTATTGCTCATCGAAGGCGGCGCTGCACATGCTGACCGAGGTCATGGCGAAAGCGCTGGCCCCGGAGATTGCGGTGAACGCGGTGGCTCCGGGGATGATCGATTTGGGCGAGAGGTCTGCGGCAGCCTTCATGCGACGCATGGCCAAGCAGACGCCGATGGCACGAAACGGGCGCGCCGATGAAATTGCGGACGCGGTATTGTTCTTCGCGACCGCGCCGCAATTTATTACCGGGCAGATTCTGACCGTAGACGGAGGCCTTGGGCTTTAGCGAGTCGCTAGACCTCGGCCGAGGTGGGATCGATGACCAGTTTGACCTCAGAGACGCGGTTTGCCGGGAATCCGCCTTGCTTGGCATGCTCCCGCACCATTTCCTCGTTGGGCGCGATGTAAACGCAGTAAATCTTGTCCTGGGTGACGTAACTGTGTAGCCATTGAATCTTTGGACCCAGATTATTCAGCACGCTGCACGATTTCTGTGAGATGCCGATGACCTGGTCCGGGGTCACATCGCCGATGTTGGGAATGTCGCGCTCGATGACGTACTTGGGCATCTCTTCCTCTCCGTGATTGCGGGCGTGCGGGCGCCTCGCCGCTCTCTGCCGGGAAGAGATTCTAGGTCATCCGAGGGGAAATAGCCATCGCCGCAGGCTCGCGGTATATTGGGGCGAATGAAGAAATCGAAAACCAGTTCTTTTTCGGCAGCTTCGGCGGTGTCTTCGCCGAAGCGTGCGTCTTCTCTTTCGCCCTATGGATCGGGGGCGACGGCAGGTCCGCGCGTCGCCGTAGCCATTATGGCGGCGGGCAAAGGCACCAGACTCAAATCGCGACTTCCTAAAGTGTTACATGAAGTCGGCGGGAAATCGCTGCTGGAGCATGTGATCCGCGCCGCGGTGCGCATTGTCCCGGCGAAGGACGTGTACGCGATCATCGGCCACGAGGCGGACCGCGTGCGCGCTGCGATGGAACACACGGGCGTCAGCTTTGTTCTGCAGGCGGAGCAGCATGGAACCGGCCATGCGCTGATTGTGGCCCGCGAGGCCCTGGCTGGGTACGACCACGTCATCGTGCTTTCAGGAGACGCCCCGCTAATCACGCCCGAAACGATTGGACGCCTGCGCAATTTCCATCTCGAAGAGCAGGCAGCGATGACGCTGCTGAGCGCGGACCTGGAGAATCCGACCGGATACGGGCGCGTGCTGCGGAAGTCCGCGCGCAGCGCCGAAGTGCAAGCGATTGTCGAAGAGAAGGCGGCGAACACGGCGCAGAAAAAAATCCGCGAGATTAATTCCGGCTTCTATGTTTTTGCGGCGCAGGAACTCTACGGCAACATTGGAAAACTCTCGACTGCCAATGCGCACCGCGAGTATTACCTGACCGACATGGCGGCTGTGTTGCGCACGGCGCGGCAATGCGTGGTGGCGTTCAAGACGGCGGACGCGAGCGAGGTTTTGGGCGGAAACACGCGGGTGGAACTGGCTGACATTGACGAAAAGATGCGTCTCGCCAAGTGCCGCCAATTGATGGCCGACGGCGTCACGGTGTTTTATCCGGCAACCTGCGTGATCGATCCCGACGTGGAAATCGCGCCTGACACGGTGATCGAGCCCTACGTGCAGTTGCTGGGGAAGACGCGAATTGGTTCTGCCTGCCGCGTGCGTTCTTACTGCGTGATTAACGATTCGGAGATCGGGGACGGAGTAGTGATTCTTCCGGGATGCGTAATGGACGGAGCGCGGATTGGCGCCGGAGCGATGGTGGGGCCCTACTCGCGCCTGCGACCAGGAACCGAGATCGGCGAAGGCGCGCATGTCGGAAATTTTGTCGAAACGAAGAAGATCAAGCTAGGCAAGGGATCGAAGGCGAATCACCTGACATACTTAGGCGATGCGGAGATCGGTGCGGGCGTAAATATCGGTGCCGGGACGATCACGTGCAACTACGACGGCGTCAACAAGCACACGACTGTGATCGAGGACGGAGTATTTATCGGCAGCGATAGCACGCTGGTGGCGCCGGTTCGAGTGGGCAAAGGCGCATATGTGGGAGCGGCATCGTGCATCACCGACGATGTCCCCGCGGATTCGCTGGCGGTCGCGCGCGCGCGGCAGATCGTGAAGGAAGGCTGGGCAGCGGAGAAGCACGCAACACGAAAGAAGTGACTCCACGGCGCGAATCACGGAGAAAACCCTTGGAACAGCAAAGGCGCTAAGACATGGATTCCGCCGTGTCTCAGCGCCTCCGTGGTGAATCGTCTGCGTTAGTGCGTAACGTTAGTGCGTAACGGCGGCGAACAAATCCGAATGCATGAGTGACTGGAATTGCTGGTCGTTGGCTTTGAAGTGGACCACTACATTCGAGCCGTCGGAGTCGACAGCAGTGTTTTCGACTGCGATCTTCTCCGCCGGCGTCGCGCTCATCTTTTTATAGAGCATATATCCCTTGAGCAGCGACGAAACCGTGGAGGCAGTCGTGGTGTCGGAGGTGACGACGGTCATATCGAAGTTGACGCCACTGTTGAAGCTCAGGGTATAACGCGAACCCAGGAGGCGTTTCTTGACGCTGTCGTAATCGGCGATTTTGGAGGCGTCCCCCATGGCGGAGTGCATGGCGTTCTGCGTGCCTTGCTGGTCGAGAATACTCCAGACCGGCGCGGAGTCGACGCTCGACATCATGTCGGCCATGGTGCCGTTGGTATCCAGCGACAGAACTTGGCCATTGCTGGTATCGAGTGCGATGCGGATTGAAGTTGAATCGCCAAACAGGAGCGTGCTGTCATCGAGGAAGCTCATGACGAAGCCGCCGTCCATGGGATAAATGTCAGCCGTCCCGTACTTCTTCGGCACGAACTTCTGCAGCTTCATCTTTTTGAGCACCGCCTTCGAATTGAACGGGCCGGCGGCCACGCCGACTGTCTTCACGCCTTGCTTGCCGGCGCGGAACGAGGCGAAGGTGAGCGTGTCTACATCCTTGTCGGGATCCAGGCCGATGGACTTCAGAGCAGCCTCAAACTGCTTGATGTTCTCTGGCAGCAATTGCTGTTTCATGGCCATCGCAGTAGGCGAATCTTTGAGAGTGCGATAGTCCACCGAGATCAGTTGCAGCAGGTCGGCGGGAACGCAGGCGCGGGCCGAGGAGTTCAGAGGCATGGCATAGGCCATGCCCACTAAGAGGAGAGAAGCCACGCAAATCTTGAAAAGTTTCATAACGCCTCGAATCGAATAACAATCAGGGTGGAGTGCACCTTTACTTGGATGCATGATCCGGCCCTGTAGTCAGTTGATCGCTTTATTGTATTTTACTTGCAGTCACGGGAAATCGCACAAAAGTACAGTGCCCGTTGACCAGTTGGAGACAGGGAGACTTCGTCTTTTCTGTAGAGACATGGCTTGGTATGTCTCTGCCGGCAGCATCGATTAATCCCTAGTTCTCTGGTGACGCCGAGACGTTGCAAGCAACGTCTCTACGAAAGGACTGCGGTTCGCTTGCGTACTTCTGTCGCGAACGCCTGGTTTTTCAGCGACGCCAGATTGATCTCCACGTTGGCCAGGGCGCCAGTAATAGCGGCGCGGGCAAGTGCCAGAGCCGTGGTCAAATCCGATCTCATATTTGGATTTGTGATAGGTTCGAGCGACTTCACGATCTGTGCGACTTCGTGAGCTTTCTCGGCGACGTCGAGCGGAACGTCGGTCGCTTCCTTGAGGGCCGTTTCGATCATCACCGCGCCGGATTTTTCATCCGCGGCGGTCTTGGCCTGCTTGTAGGCCTTCATGACAGAGTTGTAGGCTTCGGCGTCGGCATCGACCTCGGCCTTCAATTCTTCGCGTAGCGGAGTGAGGCGAGCGATGGCCGCACTGAGTTGCGACTCGTATTGCAGGTAGGCCTTTTTGCCGCGAGACATGGATGCTACCATGGCAGCGAGGCCCGCGGCCATGGCTGCCGCTGCGGCCGAGGCGCTGCCACCTCCGGGAGTGGCCGTTGGAGCTGCCAATTGTTCGACGAAAGGTTCAACTCCTGCGCGCAGACCGCCGACTGCCGTCTTGCCGCCCATGACCGCCGCGAGGCGGTTTTCCAGAATCAGCGACGAATCGAAATTCTCCACCTGCAG
>PLEA01000492.1 GCA_003136335.1 Acidobacteriaceae bacterium
CTCTACGTTGGCGAAAAGAAGCGCATCACGTTGGGCGACGTGGAAACCATGGTGCTGGCTGCCAAGCAGCGCTCGCTGTACGAGTTGACCGACGCCATTTCCGCCAAAGAACGCGTGCGCGCGCTGGAAGTGCTGGATGCGATTCTGATGTCCGGCGACGGCGAAGAAGCTGCCATCGGACACATTTACATGCTGGCGAAAACTTTTCGCCAGATGCTGGTGATTCTCGAGCGCAACGTGCGCGACCAGCGCATGCTGTGGGCCGCTCTATGGCAGGGCTTTCGCGTCCCGCCGTTCGCCGCCGACGACATCATCAAGCAGGCCCGGCGCTATAAATCCCGCCGCGAACTGACGCGCGCGATCCGCTTGGTGGCCAAGGCCGACTTGGCTCTGCGCTCGAATCCCGCTAGCAAACGCATGGTGCTGGAGCGGTTGGTGATGGACTTGACCACCGAGCCCAAGCCCGAAACGCCGGGGTGGATGCAGGATCAGCTGCCGGTTTAGCTGTCAGCTATCAGCTGGCAGCTTTCAGTTCAATTTCGATAACCAATCGGGGCTGACTCTTCCCTAGCCTCGGAATCTATATCTCTCAGAGTTTTTTCCCCCTGGTTCTCTAAAATCTCTGTTTTGTGGGAGCTGCGAGGAAGTGATATGGCTGCGTCCCGCTAAAATCTCTGGAACAGCCGCTTGCGGGTAAAATATTCTGGGATAAGGACTTAGGGGGAGATTCCTCGTCGCTAAATGCTTCAGAATCAGCGGCTGGGATTGCAAAATATTGGATTCGCTGGAGTTAGCTCAATGCTATTCAATTGTCAAAGATCTAATGCGGGTAGAGATAGTTTGGGCATTCCTGGCGTCGAAGTCAAGGGAATTTTGTTAGTTTTATCGCACAGGTGGGGATTCTGCTGTGGGCTGGAAGCCGTGGGCGTCGGCCGCACCTTTGGAACCGCCGCTTCCCGCTAAAGTGACCGCGGACCAGGCGCTGAAATTTGCCGAGTCGTTAGTTCCGTGGCCAGCCGAATCGCACCAAGATTGCCCTGACTGCACTCTCCGACAAAGTCCGCGAGTTGGTTTAGCGAGAGATAGTGTAGCGAGAATCTTTACCAAACTTTGCTGTCGGCCCAGTCGCATCAGCCCTGCAAGCGACAACCGTCGATACTAGTTTCACATCCAAGCTCTCATGCACGAGCCACCGCAGGAGCATGCTGTACCGGAAACTTCGTCGGGACCGATAAACATCCCCGAGGAACAGCAGGTTCTGTTCCGTGAAATTCTCGAACTCTTAGAGAAGAGAGGCACTTCCTTTGCCGTGGCCGGAGCATTCGCCCTTCGCGAGCACACCGGCATTTGCCGCGACACCAAGGACCTCGATCTGTTTCTAACGCCCGCGAATGCCGCCTTGGCTCTTCAGCATCTCCGAGAAAAAGGTTTCGAGTGTGAAGTTTGCGATCCCGTCTGGTTGTTCAAGGCGCATCGCGACGGTTTTTTTGTCGATCTCATCACCGGCATGAGCAACGCCACCATCGTGGTTGAGGACTCGTGGATTGAACTGGCGAAACCTGCGTCGGTTCAAGGTGTGCAGACCAGGGTGCTGGCGGCGGAAGAACTCGTGGCCTCGAAAATATTTATCGACCGCCGCGAACGATTCGATGGCGTCGACATTGCCCACGTAATCTATGGAACTCGAGGCAAACTCGACTGGCAGCGTGTTCTGCGCCTGGTGGGCGAGCATTGGGAAATGCTTCTATGGATGCTTGTATTGTTCCGCTATTGCTATCCGGCGCAAACCGGTTACGTTCCAAAAGAAGTTTGGCGTGAACTGCTCTCCCGCTTTCAGGAGGTCGTTTCCCATCCCGATCCGAACGCCAAATTTCGCGGCAGTCTGGTCGATGACAAACAGTTCGCCATCGACGTGAACGAATGGGGCATGGAGAATCTGATGCAAGAATATCGCGACCGCCGCTTGAGCAGCATCCCGGCGAAATATAAAACGCCATGAGAATCGCAGCTACTGCCGACATCCACTTCTCCCCATCCCTGCACAACGTATTGCACGATCAACTGAGCCGGGTGCGGGACGAGGCTGACGTACTGGTGTTGGCGGGCGACCTCACGAACTATGGCCAGCCCGAAGAGATGGAACCACTGTTGAATATCGTGGTGCGCTCCCGAGTTCCGACGGTTGCGATCCTCGGAAACCACGACTACGAAAGCGGCAAGCAGGCGGAGCTGATGCGCATGATGACGGCGGCCGGACTGAAGGTGCTAGACGGCACCGCCTACGAGCGCGATGGCGTGGGGTTCGCAGGGACTAAGGGTTTCATGGGAGGCTTTGGGCGTGGCCTGTTAACTGCCTTCGGTGAACCTGAGATCAAGCAGTTTGTGCAGGCCTCCATCGATGAGGCCTTGAAGTTGGAGCGCGCTATGGCGCAACTCCGTACGCCCAAACGGGTTGTCATAGTCCATTACTCGCCCATTTGCGCCACGGTTCAGGGGGAAGCGCCCGAGATTTTCCCCTTTCTGGGCACGACCCGTCTGGCGGAAGTTGTGGATCGTCATGGTGCAGACCTGGTACTGCACGGGCACGCCCATCACGGACAGCTGGAAGGAAAAACCATTGGCGGAAGCCCCGTTTATAACGTCGCCATCACTTTATTGCAAGCTCAAACCCCGTCCGCCGCTTATCGGGTCTTTGACATATAGATTCTGAAGCTCAAACTCGTTCAGCATCCACAAACCAGAATGATTCAGCGAATTATTCCGTGTGCATCTACTGCGTAACCCGGATACCCGTCCGCCTTGATCTTCCGCAAACTAAAGGACTGTGCACAAAGTCGCTGATCGCGAATCGGTGACACAGCCCAAAGTCGATCGATGCCATCAACCAAAGCTTTGACCAAAGAGACGCGAGTAGGCGCCAACCGGCTGCCAGACGGCAGTTGGGAGTTTCTCCTATGGGCTCCCCAGGCTCGCGCCGTGAGCCTGCACCTTCTGCGCGGGAGCGGCGAACTCCTTGCCATGGAGCCGCTCGCAGACGGATATCATCGCGCAACTGTCCCGACACTCGATCCCGCCTCTGAATATTTTTACCAACTCGACGGTGAGCGAGACTTACCCGATCCCGCCTCCCGATTTCAACCTCAGGGCGTGCACGGCCCCTCCCAAATCGTGGACCCGGACGCTTTCCGCTGGACTGACCACAAATGGAAAGGAACGCCGCTGGAGCGCACCGTATTCTACGAACTCCATGTCGGAACGTACACACCAGAAGGCTCGTTCGATGCTGTGATCCCCCATCTTCCGGAACTCGCCGCCCTCGGCATCACGACCATCGAACTGATGCCCATCGCACAATTTCCCGGTCCTCGAAATTGGGGCTACGACGGCGTCTATCTCTTCGCGCCACAAAACACCTACGGCGGCCCCGAGTCCCTCCAGCGATTAGTCAACGCGGCCCATCAACATGCCCTCTCCATCGCGCTCGACGTGGTTTACAACCATCTCGGTCCGGAAGGCAACTACCTTAGTGCTTACGGGCCGTACTTTACCGATCGCTATCAAACTCCCTGGGGTCAGGCCATCAACTTTGACAGCGCAGGAAGCGACGAAGTGAGGAGATTCTTCATCGATAGCGCATTGTATTGGCTTCAGGACTACCACATCGACGCCCTGCGCCTGGACGCGGTCCACGGAATCTTCGACTTCGGCGCCCGCCACTTCCTCGCCGAACTCAAGTCTGCGGTCGCTGACATGTCACAGCGACTAGGTCGGCCACTTTATTTGATCGCCGAAAGTGATTTGAACGATTCTCGCATCCTGCATAACACCCAGCATGGTGGGTACGACCTCGACGCCCAGTGGAACGATGACTTTCATCACTCCGTGCACACGCTGCTCACCAGGGAAAACCGCGGGTACTACGCTGACTTCGAAGGCGTCCTGCCTCTGGTGTCGACCCTGCGAGACGGCTGGTTTTACAGCGGACAACGCTCAAACTTCCGCAAGCGCCGCCACGGCAACTCCCCCCGCGGCATCTCGCCTGCAGAATTTGTCGTGTGCAATCAGAACCACGACCAGGTAGGCAACCGCGCCGCAGGCGAACGACTCAGCAGCCTCGTTAGTTTCGAAGCGCTGAAGCTTGCCGCCGGCATCACCCTGCTTTCTCCGTTTGTGCCCATGTTGTTTATGGGCGAAGAGTATGGCGAGACCGCCCCCTTTCAGTACTTCACCAGCCACGGAGATCCCGAACTGGTCGAGGCCGTGCGTCGCGGGCGGCGCGAAGAATTCGCCGCGTTTGGCTGGGAAAATAGCGTGCCCGATCCCCAGGACGAACAGACCTTCGCTCGGTCCCGTCTCGATCATTCCCTGAAAGAAAAGGAACCCCACCGCACGCTCTTGCGTTTCTATCAGGAACTCATCCGCATTCGAGATGAGAATGAATTAGGTATTCCAGCTCCACGAACCGTTCGCGAACTGGGAGGCTGCGCACTCTTATTTATGCGCGACAACACTTCTCAACAACTGGCGCTGCTATGCAACTTCGCGGAGTTTCCCGTCACCTTGAACTTGCCCGACCTGTCGGGGAAATGGACGGCGGTGATCCACTCGGCCGATGCGTCATGGAATGGACCAGAACCGAATCTGGCGCCCGAGATAACATTGTTGACAGCGGGTGAACTGCGGCTGTCGCCCCACTCGTTTTTGCTTATCGAACGAATTCAACGCAACACGGAGGCGGTGTGAAATACGTTTGCATCCATGGGCATTTCTATCAGCCCCCGCGCGAAAATCCTTATCTGGAAGCCGTTGAGCTGCAGGATTCCGCCTACCCCTATCACGACTGGAACGAACGCATCACCGCCGAGTGCTATGCGCCCAACGCGGCTTCGAGAATTCTTGACTCCGAGAATCGCATCGTCAAACTGCTCAACAACTACGCTCAGATTAGTTTCAACTTCGGTCCCACCCTCTTGTCGTGGATAAAAGAGCAGGCTCCTCCGATCTACCAGGCAATCCTCGAAGCTGACCAGCAGAGCGCCGAAAGATTCTCCGGCCACGGCTCCGCTCTGGCCCAGGGTTACAACCACATGATCCTTCCTCTCGCCAATCGCCGCGACAAAGTAACTCAGGTCAAGTGGGGAATGCGGGATTTTGAAAGCCGGTTCGGTCGGAAGCCGGAAGGAATGTGGCTACCGGAAACCGCTGTGGATACCGAAACCCTCGAGGTCTTGGCGGAAAATGGAATTCAGTTTACGATTCTCGCGCCGCGCCAGGCCCAACGCATAAGGCCGAAGAACAGCTCCAAGTTCGAAGACGTGAGCGGAGCCCGCATTGACCCTGCTCGCGCCTACCTCGCGGAACTGCCCTCGAAAAAGCGGATCGACTTATTTTTCTATGATGGCCCCATCTCGCAAGGCGTCGCCTTCGAAGGATTGTTGAATGACGGCAAACGCTTTGCCGACCGCCTGATGAGCGGCTTTTCCGACTCCCGCCAGGGATCGCAACTGGTTCACATCGCCACCGACGGAGAAAGCTACGGCCATCATCACCATCGTGGCGAAATGGCACTCACCTATGCATTGGACGAAATCCAAAGACAGAATGTCGCCAAGCTCACCAACTATGGCGAGTTTCTGGAAAAGCATCCGCCCAAACACTTCGTTGAGATCGTCAACAACAGTTCCTGGAGTTGTGTGCACGGCATCGAACGCTGGCGCAGCGATTGTGGATGCAATTCCGGCGGACACCCCTGGAACCAGCAGTGGCGCGCTCCGCTCCGGGCGGCCCTCGATTGGCTGCGCGACAAACTCGCTCCCATCTTCGAGTCGCGCCTGCAGGAGTACGTCCGCGACCCGTGGGCCACTCGCGACGACTACATCCGCGTGATTCTCGACCGCTCCGAAGACTCCCGTAGAGCATTTTTCGCTGACCACGCCATCCGCCCGCTCGAGCCCCACGAGCAGGTGACTGCCCTCAAACTTCTCGAGATGCAGCGTCATGCTCTGCTCATGTACACCAGTTGCGGATGGTTCTTCGACGAACTCTCTGGCCTGGAAACCGCACAGGTCATTCATTACGCGGGACGCGCCTTGCAACTCGCCGAGGAATGCTCCGGAGAAAAACTAGAACCGGAATTCCTTCAGCACCTCGCATTGGCAAAAAGCAATCTACCCCAACATGGCGACGGGGCAAAGATTTACGAGAAGTGGGTGAAGCCCGCGGTCGTTGACATCGAACGCGTCGGCGGCCACTACGCCATCAGTTCTCTGTTCGAGAGCTATCCCGACAAAACTCGCATTTACTGCTACGAGGTAGATCGTCTCAGGTACTCGGTCGAGGCAGAAGGGAAGATACGTCTGGCGACTGGCTCCGCGCGATTTTGTTCTGCGATCACCGAGGAAACCGCTGCGCTCGATTTCACGGTCCTCCATCTTGGCGACCACAACGTGACCGCCGGCATCCGCTCGGCGGACGCCTCCTCCGACGAAGATCAAAAGAAGTTGGTCGCCGCCTTCGCTCAGGCCGACACCGCCGAAGTAATCCGTTTACTCGATCAGGTGTATGGCAAAAGCACATTTTCTCTGCGGCAACTCTTTCGCGACGAACAGAGAAAGATTGCGAACCTCATTTTGAACGAGTCGCTGAATTCGGCGGCGGCCGTCTACCGCACTGTATTCGAGGGGCAGGCTCCTCTGATCCGTTTCCTGAATGGTCTGGAAATTCCCGTGCCGCAGGCCCTGAAGTCAGCTGCCGAGATCGCTGTGAACAGCCAATTAGAGCAATATCTGGCGCGTCCAGACCTGGACCCGGACAGTATTCACGGCTTGCTGCGAGAAGCGGAGGCGAGCAAAATCGCATTGGACTCCACCACGCTTGAATTTAAAGCCCGCAAGCGCCTCGAAAAAGATGCAGCCGACTTCGCCGCGAATCCGGCCGATCCTGCTGCCGCCGAGCGGTTGATCAAGCTACTCGACCTGATCCCTGCGCTTCCATTTCCCGTCGTGCTTTGGGAAGCACAAAATGTCTGCTATCGGCCCTTGGTCACAGCTTTCCAGCAGAATGGATGGCATTCTCCAGCCGCCGATCCAGTTGTGGTGCGACGCCACGACGATCTGAACCGCTTGGCCTCGCAACTCCACATTCTGTTGCCTGAGGCGGAAACAAAAAATGCCGCCTAAACGCTTGCCGTCGGCGACGTACCGGGTGCAACTCAACCAGGACTTCCGCTTCGCGGATACTTGCAAAATTCTCGATTACCTCCACGAACTGGGCATTTCCGATCTGTATTTGTCGCCAGTTCTGGTGAGCCGGAAGGGAAGCGGTCATGGATACGACGTCACCGATCCCACGCGCATCAACCCGGATCTAGGCAGCGAAGAAGATTTCGCAGCCCTGCAAAGCGAGTTGCAAAATCGCGGCATGGGCCTGCTGCTCGACACGGTGCCCAATCACATGGCAGCCAGCGCCGAGAATCCCTGGTGGATGGATGTGCTGGAAAACGGTGCCCAGTCTGCCTTCGCCGCGTTCTTCGATATCGAATGGCATCCCCATTCCCGCAGCCTCGACGGGAAAATTCTTCTTCCCGTTCTCGGGCGTCCCTTCGGCGAGGCCCTCGACTCCGGCGAAATTAAACTTACATTTCAGGACAGCCGGTTCTTTTTTCAGTATTTCGACTCTCTGTTCCCCCTCACTCCCCGGTCGTATCACGCGATTCTTAACCATCGCTTCCATCGGCTGAAAGAAGTTTTGGGGGAAGATGCTCCCGCCTTCCACGAATACTCCGGAATCATCGCGTCTGTCCGTGAGCTTTCTGGCGCGGATCGACGCTCCGCGGAAACCGCTGCCGACCGCCGATTGCGCTTTGAGTCGTCTCGCGACCGCCTCCGATCGCTCATGACCAGTAGCCAGGAAGTTGCCAGATTTGTCGAGGAAAATGTCAGCGAGATCAATGGCAAAGAAGGCGATGCCGGCAGTTTCGGCTTCCTCCAGCGCTTGCTCGCCGAACAAAATTACAAGCTGGCCTTCTGGCAGAACCTGAATGAGAGCATTAATTATCGCCGGTTCTTCACCATCACGGAACTCGTGGGAATCCGAGTCGAAGATCCCGTAGTGTTCGAAGCGACTCACGGTTACATTCTGCGTCTGGTCTCGAAGAATCCGTACGCGGGATTGCGCGTCGATCACATCGATGGTCTTCGCGATCCGCTCGCTTATCTCAACAAACTGCAGGAGCGGCTGGCTTCCGATGAGACCCGGAAAGAATCATCGTCGTACCTACTCGTCGAGAAAATTCTTGCACGAGGCGAAGGTCTGCCCGACGAATGGCCTGTGAGCGGAACCACCGGATACGACTACCTGAATGAAGCGAATGGGCTCTTCGTTGAGCCCGAGGGCGCGCGCCGCATGGAGGAGATCTATTCGACCTTCATCGGCCGCCACCAGAAGTTTGCTGACGTGGTGTACCAGAAAAAAAAGCTCGTCATGAATACGCTTCTCGGAGTCGAGATGCGAACCTTGGGACGACACCTGGCCGAACTCGCCGCTCAGGACCGTTATGCGCGTGAGTTGAACCGCGAGCAGTTAATCGACGCTCTCATCGAAGTCACCGCCTGTCTCTCCATCTACCGGACTTATATCCGGAACATGGACTTGCCCGCGCATGCCACCAAATACATCGAAGAAGCTATAACCATGGCGCGCCACAGGGCGCCAAATGTCAGCTCCGCCTGTTTTGATTTTGTTCGCGAGGTGTTGTTGATCCTGAGTCTCCCTCACGTGCTCGTCGACCAACGCGAAGCCCGCCTCGCTTTCGTAATGCGATGGCAGCAGTTCACCGGTCCCATCGTGGCCAAGGGGTTGGAGGACACGTCTCTCTATGTCTACCATCCTCTGTTGTCGTTGAATGAGGTCGGCGGAGACCCGTGCCCGTCGCATGCAGCCCCGCTCGAAGATTTTTATGCCTTCCTCGATGGCCGCTGCCAGTGGCCCGGCAGTCTTAACGCCAGTTCGACTCACGACACCAAACGAAGTGAAGACGTCCGCGCCCGGCTCAACGCCCTTTCCGAAATGTCGTCCGAGTGGAAGGATCATCTGGATCTCTGGGCGAAACAGAACGCCCAGCATAAGGAACAGCTCAAGGGTGAGGCCGTTCCCGATCGCAATGAAGAATACTTTCTGTATCAAACGCTACTGGGCGTTTGGCCGCTCGAGCAGGAGGGTTGTGCCACCCTGCTGAAAAGAGTTCAGGATCACATTATTAAAGCCACGCGAGAAGCGATGGTGCACACGCGCTGGACGCGCCCCAATCAACCGCATGAAGACGCGCTTCTGAACTTCGTCGGCAGAATTCTGTCGTCGCGAGACAATCGCGACTTCCTCGAGGATTTCCGGCAATTTCAGAACAAGACCGCATATTTCGGCATGGTCAACGGTCTCTCTCAAACGCTGCTGAAGATCGCCGCGCCCGGTGTGCCGGATTTCTATCAAGGCTCGGAGCTATGGGACCTGCGTCTGGTGGATCCCGACAACCGCGGCCCAATCGACTTTGAAAAGAGATCGTCCGCCCTTGAGAGCATCGCGAAAGTTGGACCTGCCGACTCCGGCCAGACGCTGACTGATCTAGTCGAGCACTGGCACGACGGACGAATTAAGCTGTACTTGATCTGGAAGTCCATCCGCTTCCGCCGCGACCACGCCGATCTATTCCGCGATGGAGAATTTATGCCGCTACGATCCGCGGGAGCGTATTCGCGCAACGTCACTGCATTTCTTCGGAGACAGGGAAGTTCCTGGGCGCTGGCGGCGCTTCCACGCTGGCTCTCGCAGGTCCAGGCGAAAGCGAAGGGAGAGTTCAACTGGGGAGATACCAGCCTTACCCTGCCCACAGACTCTCCGGCACAGTGGAGCAACATTCTTGCGCGGACGCCATTGTCGTCACAGAATGAAGGCGGCCAACAGCATTTGATGGTCAACGATCTATTTCAGGAGTTTCCCGTCGCGTTCTTCCATGCGGAAAGAACTTAAACCTTGCAAAAGATCGCAAGGCCGCGCTGAGAACGCAATGCAAGTTTTTTCTTCGCGCTCTTCGCGCAAGCTTGGCATGCTTTGCGGTTAACAGCTTTCGATCGAACCAAGAAAAGACTAGGGCAGAATCTCCGCCTGTGCTGGCGACCCATGCGCGGAGTCAGAGCTGATCCAAACGTTGACCTTAGCCGCTTCGGCCGCAAACTGATCGCGACCGTTCCAGATCGCAAAGGCCTCCGGCTTTAACTCAAACTTCACTTTTGTAGTCTCGCCAGGAGCTATAGAAACCGTTTGAAATCCCTTCAGCATGCGGACTGGTTCCGCAACGCTGGTTCCCAGAAGTTGAATGTAGAGCTGCACAACTTCCTCGCCGGCCCGCGATCCGGTGTTCGTGACTTCAGCCTCGGCAGTCATCGCCGCTGCCCTATCCGCTCCCACACTCGACCCCTTATTCAACGCCGCCGCGCTCAATCGTTGCCTGCTAATCGCCGTGGCCCCGTAAGAAAATGTGGTGTACGAACCGCCATAACCGAAAGGGTATTGCGGAGTATTCTGTTCATCGATATAACGCGACAAGTATCTGCTCGCAACATCGCTCGGCGGCCGGGTCAGGTCCATGTTGCCTGCAGGGCGCCCGGTGTTGAGATGGTTGTAATACAGCGGCTCTTGTCCCACGCTGCGCGGCCAACTCACAACCAGTTTCCCGCTGGGATTCACATCGCCGAAAAGCGTGCGCGCCAGCGCCGGTCCTCCGCCTATTCCCGGCTGCCACGCTGCAATCACCGCCGGCACATGTTCAAAGGCCCACGGCACAGTCAACGGCCGTCCGCTGAAAAGAATTAAAACCACCGGCTTGCCCGTATGGACAATAGCTTCCAGCAATTCCTGCTGTCTGCCAGGAAGTCCCAGATGCGCGCGCGAAGCCGCTTCGCCACTCATCTCCGTACTCTCACCCAGCGTCAGAATCACAACATCGCCTTTTTGAGCGCCCGCCACGGCGGCCGCAATCTCCTCGTCCGTGCCGTCGAGAATGCCCGAACCCTTGTAGTGCGTAACGTGTCCTTCACCCACTCGCTGCCCCAGCGCCCACGCCAGTGACCGTGGCACCCCCGCGACGACACCCGGATACGATGAATCATCGTCCAGCGGTCCGATCACCGCGATGTTCTCATTTCCTTTCGCCAGCGGCAGCAGCGCCTTGCCCCCGGGCCCATCCGCATTCTTGAGCAACACAAATGATCGCTCCGCCGCAGTCTGCGCCAGCGCGATGCTCTCCGGATGGTAGAGCGCCTTGGCCGCAGCTTCTTCGTCCACATAAGGACGTTCGAATAGACCCAACGAAAGTTTGACGCGAAGCACATGCCGCACCGCTTCATCCAATTCAGCTTGCGTCGCCACGCCTGACTTCACGATCTGCTGCAAATTGTCGTGATACAGGCTGCTCACCATATCCATATCCACGCCCGCCAGGAACGCTTTCCGCGCCGCCGTCGCGCCGTCATTCGCAATGCCGTGCGGGATCAGTTCTCCCACTGCGTTCCAGTCGCTGACTACCAGTCCGCGAAAGCCCCACTCTTTCCGCAACACCTGCTTCAACGTGAACGGATTGGCCGACGAAGGCACGCCGTTCAAAGAATTGAATGCGCTCATCAGCGATGCCGTCCCAGCCTCCACGGCCGCGCGAAATGGTGGCATATAAAACTGCCGCAACGTATGTTCGGAAATCTCCGTGCTGTTGTAGTCGCGCCCTGCCTCGGCTGCGCCATAGCCGACGTAATGCTTGGCACAAGCTGCAATGCTGTCCGGCGCATCTAACCGTGAGCCCTGATAGCCCCTCACATAGGCGGCTGCCATCGCCGAACCTAAAACAGGATCCTCCCCCGCGCCTTCCGCCATCCGCCCCCAGCGCGCATCCCGCGCGATGTCCACCATCGGCGAAAACGTCCAGCGGATGCCGTCCGCCGCCGCCTCCATCGCCGCCACTCGCGAAGCTTTCTCTACAATCGAAGGGTTCCAAGTCGAAGCCAACCCCAGCGGAATGGGAAACTCCGTCTTGAATCCGTGGATCACGTCCAGACCAAACAGGATCGGAATGTGCAGCCGCGACTTCTCCATCGCAATCTTTTGATATTTGTTGATCTCGTGCGGATCGACCACGTTGAACAGCGATCCGATCTGTCCCCGCGCAATCATGTCGTCATAGTCAGTCA
This sequence comes from Acidobacteriaceae bacterium, assembly GCA_003136335.1. Next base: position 12,234 of record PLEA01000492.1, read on the forward strand.
TGCCAGTTCCCGGCCCAGTGGGCTGCCCGGCGGAATATTGCACTAGCTGGCCGACCTTTTCTTCCAGCGTCATGCGGTGCAGAATCGATTCCACGCGTGCGTCCAGACTGGCGTCCGCGCTGCCACTATTGCGGCTCGTCGTCGATTCTCCGGACGGCGTTTGCGCGAACGACAACCCGCTCATGGCGCATATTCCGCCGATCAAAAATGCGCTGCAGATCATCCTCCCCAGCCGCGAGCGACTTCTTTCCGGGAACCAACCATAAGTAAGTATGCAGCGGGCTGAGAATGGCATGGAATAGCACCTCGGTCGGGCCCGGCTCCCACTAGCTACTAAATCGGGTTAGTAGAGCGTCGTCGGAGTGTATGAAAACTGTTTTCCTTCCCAATGTCAATCAATATTGCGCGCTCTGGTCGCGAACATCTGCTTGCTAGCCCGATTCGTTTGTGCGAGACTGCGCAGCGTGACGTCAAAAAAACGCGCCCAGGGCGCCGCTCGGACCGCGCGCCTGGGGCCCAAACCGGTCAGCCTTAAACAACTGGCGGAGCGCCTCTCACTTTCCCCCGCTACCGTATCGCTCGTCATTAACCGCTCGCCCGTCGCCGATTCCATCCCGCAGGAAACCAAAGACCGAATTCTTGCCGCCGCCCGCAAGTACAAATACCGTCCAAACTTTTTTGCCCGCTCCTTGCGCGCCCAGCGCAGCTTCACTATCGGCGTCATCGTCCCCGAAGTCAGCGATGGCTACTCGGCTTCGGTGATGAGCGGCGTGGAAGATCATCTCCTGCAAGAGGGTTACTTTTATTTTGTCGTAAGCCACCGCCACCGCGCCGACCTGATTGATGAATATCCCCGGCTCTTCCTGGAGCGCTCCGTCGACGGCCTGATCGCGGTCGACACTCCCTGGACTCTTGCGCTCTCGGTTCCCGTGGTCACGGTGTCCGGTCACAACCATGTGAAGGGTGTGACCAACATTGTTCTGGACCACGTGCGGGCCGCGGAAGTCGCGCTCAAGCATCTTTTTCAGCTGGGCCATCGCGACATCGCCTTCATCAAAGGACAGGAATTCAGCTCCGATACCGAAGTTCGTTGGGCCAACATCGAGAAGGCTGCCCGCCAACTGCATCTCCCGATTTCTCCCGCGCTCACTGCTCAGCTCCAGGGAGATTCTCCTTCTCCCCACCTTGGCTATGAGGCCACTCGCAGGCTGCTGGCTTCGCACAAGCCATTTACCGCCCTGTTCGCCTTTAACGACATTTCGGCAATGGGCGCCATTCGCGCGCTGCGCGAGGCCAAGTTGCGCGTTCCCGACGATGTTTCCGTGGTGGGCTTCGACGACATCCAGAGCGCCGCCTACCAGAATCCGGCGCTGACCACGGTGCGCCAGCCACTGCGCGAAATGGGAAGGATTGCCGCCGAAACTCTGCTGCGCCGCATCCGCCGTTCCGGATCCGATTCCCACGGCGGCGAAACCATGGTCGAACCCAAACTGATCATCCGCGAGACCACCGGCCCGGCTCCCAAAAGCGTCCNNGCCCCCGTCCCAAATAGCGGACCCGCCCAAAGCACCGAGATCCTCCACTCCCCGGAGCTTCGCCAACATAACGTCCATAATTAGTCACCCCGCCATCGCCCCACGTAAAACCCGTGTGACCCCAACAAAATCGTTAAGGTACTCGATCATAAAAATTTATCTCCCTATAAGGTATTTCCGCATCTTAACCCCGGAAACAATGTACTTGACTGTAGAAAATCACCCATGCTATAAGCGCCATTACTGCTACTAAAACGCTTTTCTAGAGTTTTAGTAAACACGATTCCAGCAAATCGTAGTTCTAGGCCGGTACCGGGAGAAAGTCTATGAGCCGATCCACCTCCTCCGCCCTCCGCACTGTCTCAATGTTTGCCTGCATCATCCTCTCCGCCGCCGTGGCGCACGCGCAATATCGCGCTTCCCTCCGCGGAACCGTAACTGATTCCGAGGGCGCGGTGGTTCCCGGCGCGACCGTGACTCTGGTGAACACCGACACCAACCAGACGATGGTGTCCACTTCCGATCCCAGCGGCATTTACAACTTCAACGCTCTGCCGCCCGCTCCCTACCGAATTACCGCAGAGCACGACGGATTCACCAAGAAGGTGCTGGAGCACGTGGTGATCATCCCCGAGCAGCTCAATTCGCTGGACCTGCAACTCGCGTTGGGCCAGGTTTCACAGACCGTAACCGTCACCGATACAATCCAAGCGCTCGACACGGAAACCGCCACGATTAGCGGCACCGTCACCACCAACCAGATTGAACATATGCCTTCGTTCGGACGAGATGTATTCCAGCTGATCCAACTGGCGCCCGGCGTCTTCGGCGATGGCGCGCAGGGAAGCGGTGGTGGCGCCCAACAGCTTCCCGGCACACAGGGCCCCGGTGGAACCGGCGGCAATGCAGGCATTTTCCAGACGGAAAACGGTCCGCAGGCTCTCGCCCATGGCCAGCAGTATGAAGACAACGGCATTTCGATTGACGGGATCAGCACCACCAGCGCTGTTTGGGGCGGCACCACGGTCATCACCCCGTCGGAAGACTCCGTGCAAAGCGTAAAAGTCGTCTCCAACGGCTATGACGCCGAGCAGGGACGCTTCAGTGGCGCCCAGATTCAAGTCACTTCCAAGAGCGGCACCAACCAGGTCCATGGCAGTCTCTTCTTCACTGCTCACCGTCCCGGTTTGGACGCTTATCAGCGCTTCAACGGCGCAGGCAATAGCGTGCTGCGAGACACCAGCTTTTTTGATCAATTCGGCGGTAGCGTCGGCGCCCCCATCTGGAAGAACAAGATTTTCGCCTTCTTCGACTATGAAACGGTTCGCAGCCCCCAGTCCCAGCCCAGCATTGCCAACGGATGGTACGATACCTCGGCTTTCGACGCCTTGGCACCTACCGGAAGCATTGCCGCGACGTATCTCACCTTCCCGGGTTCTGGTGTGGTCAGCAAGGGCATCAATAATTCCACCTGCGCCGATGCCGGCCTGACGGAGGGAGTAAACTGCAAAGCCATTGCAGGCCAAGGCCTGGATATCGGCTCGCCTTTGAAGACCGCCCTGGGTACGCAGGATCCCAACTGGGTTAGTCCCACGAAGCCTGGATTAGGCGGCGGCTTCGATGGCGTGGCCGACATTGCCAACTACATAACCTCCAGCACCAGCACCTTCACGAAGGCTCAGTACAATGGCCGCCTCGATGCTAATATCACACAGAAGGATCGCCTCGCCTTCGCGATTTACTGGGTTCCCCAAACAACCACTTTCCTGAACGGCCCGGCCCGTCAGTACAACCTTTTCCATCACTCGCAAATTAATAGCGCCTTTTCGGCAATCTGGAACCGTACCTTCTCGGCGACGCTCCTCAACGAATTCCGCGTGAACGCTGCCGGATGGCGCTGGAATGAAGTCGCCGACAACCCGCAATCGCCTGTCGGCCTGCCCTCGGACTCCATTGGTCAAATCGGCAGTATTACGCCAGAATCTTTTGGACCGAGTGTCGGCAGTATCTTGAATCAGTGGACTTACAGTTACAAGGACGTGGCCACCAAGATTTACGGACCGCACACCATCAAGTTTGGCGGCGAAGTAACGCGCCTCTCTTACCTGCAAGAGTGTGCCGGTTGCGGCGTGCCAAGCTACAACTTCTTCAACATGTGGGACTTCCTCAACGATGCGCCTCATTCCGAAGGCGGGGCCTTCAATCCTAATACTGGGATACCGACGACACTTCGCCAGGACGACCGCACAAACATCCTGGGCTTCTTTGCCCAGGATGACTACAAAGTCCGCAGGAATCTCACGCTCAACCTGGGACTGCGCTGGTCCTACTTTAGTCCACTTTCCTCCAAAGAGAACAATATGTATGTGGCCACCCCTGGCGCGGGGGCAGCTTTCTTGACTGGCCTGAACGTTCATAAGGGAAATTCTTGGAACGCGCAGAAGGATAACTTTGGACCTCAGCTCGGTTTTGCCTGGAGTCCGGGCCGATTCAACGACAAGCTTGTGATCCGCGGCGGTTACGGGCTCAGCTACAACCAGGAAGAAATCGCTCTTTCCTCCAATATTGTGAACAATCCCGGGTTGGTGGTAAATCCCACTTTCAACATGTCCACGCCGTCCTCGCCCAATCCCGGCATTATCTATGCCACTTCGGCCGATGTGCACTCACTTACCAGCTATCCTGCAAACCCCAACACGCTTTCGACCTTCGGCACGAATGGGCTACCCTCCTCTGGCGCGACGGTGAATGTCGAGATCTTTCCCAACAATCTCCCCACCATGCGCACCCACCACTACTCGCTGGATACCCAATACGATCTGGGACATCAGTTGATAGCGTCAGTGGGATACCAGGGAAGCTTGTCCCGTGACATCTACTTCCACTCGAATCCGAACGCCATTCCCGCGGCCAGCGGCTACCTCCTGAACCCCCAGATCGGTGGCGGGGACAACTGGGGAGTTTCAGGCAGCGGCAACTACAACGCTTTGCTCGCTGAATTGAAGCATAATTTCTCGCGCCAGTTTATGGCCGATGTTCAATTCACTTGGGCCAAGAGCATGGACACCAGTTCCGCGCCCTATTCGGAACAGGACTACCCCTACAACCCCGCCATTAATTATGGACGCTCTGACTACAACGTCGGCAAGGCATTCAAGCTTTATGGTATGTGGCAGCCGGTCTTCTTCCACGGCAACCGGGGGTGGGTGGAAAAGATCGCTGGCGGTTGGTCGCTCAGCGGCATCCTCAATCTTCACTCTGGATTCCCCTGGAGTCCGGTGGTGAGCGTTAACGGCGGAAGCCTCTATTGCGGCACTTGCGGTTATTCGCAACTGCTCCCTGCCTCCTACCTGGGCGGCGCGGGCACCAGCACCAGCAACGATCAATTCAAGACTGGTTCAAACTATGCTAACGGTGGCGCGGCCTATTTCTCGACGCCAACCTACACCGCCTACAGCGGTGCCAAGTTCGGATCCGCGCTTCCTCAGGCTCCCGGTGTCCATCGCAACTCGCTCAACGGCCCGGGATATAGGGACGTGGATGTGACGCTAGCCAAGGGCTTTGGCCTGCCGAACAATCGGGTACTCGGCGAAAACGCTAAGCTTGAGTTCCGCGTTGATGCTTACAACCTGTTCAACAATTTAAACTTCAACCCAACCAGCATTTCGAACAACATTGCCAACGCGAACTTCGGCCAGGATACGGCTGCTCTAGCTGCCCGTACCGTCACGATGACGGCTCGCTTCAGCTTCTAATTCCCCCATCGCAACCAGGCGCGCCCCGCTCAGGGGCGCGCCAATTTTTTCACCGCAGGCACCGCATGCTGCGCCCGAAACCCGGCCAACTCCATCCCCCGCTTCGCCTCTTTATTCTTCATGAACGTCTTCCACACAAATCCCGTGCGATGGTTCTCCGCCATCAGCATCGTGATCCCCAAATCGATCCCCAGCACATCCGGGTCATACCAGTTGGTCAGCGGATTAAACGCATCCACAAACCCATATCGCCCCCAAGCTAACCGATATCGCTCCCGAATCCTGCGCAGAACCCGCACGCAATCAGGATATAAAAACGGCAGCGACCCGCCCGTCGCGCACGGCACCACACTCCCATCCAGCTTTCCGATCGGCGGAGGCCCGCCCCACGCCTGATACCCGGCAAACGAATCCGACGCCGTAATGCCCCAAAGATGGTCGCTGTAATCGGGAAACTCCTCGCGCAAAGACAGGCAGAATAATTTGTGCGCCTCCGTCGCCTTCACCGAGTTCGTGAAATAGTCGGCGTAAGCATCGCGCTTGTACCGGAAATCAAACCAGGCCTGCGAATATTGATGTGTAAACAGCGGATCGTGTCCTGAGATATATTCCCGCCCGTGAAACTTAACCGTCGGCCGCGTCCACGCGTCCCATGTTTCCGCCCGAATCGGATGCGTCGGCGATCCCATCGCCAGCAGGTAAATCATCATCAGTTCGCAATAGTGCTCCCACCGCGCTTTCAGAAACCCTTCCCCGGGATGCCAGCCCATCGACAACGTCTGGCCCCGGTTCAACATCCACGGCCAATCCACGCGCTCGTAAATCTTGGTCGCCAGATCCTGAATTTCCGCGTCCGCAAAGTGTTGCCGCGCAGTCAACACTCCACACAACAAAATCGAAGTATCGATCGACGAGATCTCGCACTGCCACTCCCGCGCCCCGGTATTCATGTCGATAAAGTGATAGTAGAACCCGTGCTCGTGCGGAAGTTTATGCCAGAGGAACTGCAAAGTCGTGCGGACCCGCTCGACAATCTCTTGTTTGTTTCTGTAATCCCGCGCGTGCCCAATGCAAAGCCCCGAAAGCCCAAACCCGGTAGCCGCGATGCTGGCAATCTTCCGCGCATCCTTGCCATCCTGCGCAGCGCGATCCTTCACCTGCCCGGTAGTCGCGCTCGCCTCGTTCCAAAAAAAATCAAATGTTCTCTGCTCAATCTCGCTCAGCAGCGCATCATCCGAACCCGCGTAGGGAACCCGCGCCGGTTCGACAAATGTTTTTTGTTTCTCCGTTGCTGCGAATGAAGCAAAAGGAAGTGCGACCAGCCCCCAAGCCGCAGCCCGCAACACTTCCCGCCGCGTATATCGAATTGGTTGAGCCATAAAGAGGCGACGCCCTCGGCAAGGGAACAAACGTTCTGTAACCGGATTCTTTTAAGATGATACATACGGGAATAACGCTCACGAAAAATCCCGCAAAGATCTTCGCTCCGGAATTTTCGGCGCCCCCAACACCGCGTACAATAGCCTTTTGCACTACGGAAGCACGGTCCCGAAAGAGGCTCGCATGACCACCACTCACCATCCTCGCCCCCAAGTCGCCGCGGAAATCCCGGCAGTCCCGCTCACCACCGAAGGCTACAGCGTTCTACATCAAATGATGCGCCTGCGCTGGCCCGCCTGGCGAGCCCTGCCCCAGGCCGACAAATCGGCCATCGCCCAAGAAGCCTCCGCCGCTCTCTCCGCCATGGAGAAAAATACCGCCGGCCAGTCCGCCCTCTTCTCGCTCATCGGCCACAAAGGCGACCTCATGCTCATCCACTTCCGCGAATCCTTCGCCGATCTCAACCAGGCCGAACTTCAACTCTCCCATCTGCGCCTCAGCGATTACCTCGAACCCACCTCCTCCTACCTTTCCATCATCGAGCTAGGACTTTATGAGTCCACCGTAAAGATCTACAAAGAACTCACCGACCAAGGCCTCGAGCCCCATTCCGACCAGTGGAAGGCCGAGATCACCTGCAAACTCGACCGCCACAAAGAAGCCATGCGTCCCCGCCTCTACCCCGAAATTCCGCAGCACCGCTACGCCTGCTTCTATCCCATGGACCGCCGCCGCGGCGAAGACAAAAACTGGTACAAACTCCCGCTCGAAGAACGCGCCCGCCAGATGAACGATCACGGACAAATCGGCCGCCGCTACGCCGGCGAAGTCAAACAAATCATCAGCGGTTCGATCGGTTTCGACGACTGGGAGTGGGGCGTCGACTTATTCGCCGACGATCCGTTAGTCTTCAAAAAGCTGATCTACGAAATGCGCTTCGACGAAGTCAGCGCCGTCTACGCCCTCTTCGGCCACTTCTACGTAGGCGTCCGCGTCCAAGCAGCAAATTTAGAAAAGCTTCTAAGCGGCCAGCTTCCGTAGAGACGTAACTTGTTACCGTCTCTGCCGGCGCGACGCCAAACCTCGACGAAGAATTCCAACGATGTAACCACGGAGTGACAGAGTCACACAGAAGAATCTTTGGCCTCGCTCTTCTCTGCGTCTCGGTGACTCTGTGGTGAATAAATTCAAGAAATGGAGCCCCGATGTCCATCTTCGGCCTCATCGAATACCAAGACGCCACCCCCGAAGTCCGCGCCGTCTACGACGACATCATGGCCACCCGCAAAACCGACTGGATCAACAATTTCTGGAAAGCCATCGCCCACGATCCCGCCACCCTCAAGCGCACCTGGGAAGACATCAAACAAATCATGGCCCCCGGCGCACTCGACCCGGTGACCAAAGAAATGATCTACGTCGCCGTCAGCGTCACCAACCAGTGCAACTACTGCATCGCCTCCCACACCGCCTCCGCCCAAAAAAAAGGCATGACCGACGCCATGTTCAAAGAACTAATGGCAATCGTCGGCATGGCCAACGAAACCAACAAAATGGTCACGGGCTACCAGGTAGAAATCGATCCCCAATTCAAAAAATGATCCCGGGCACGTAGCGACAGCCGCCTCGGCTGTTCGCCAAAGCGGTAAAACAAAAGTTAATCAAACTCCAGCCGCGAAGCGGCGGCATAGGAAAGCCCGGCACGGCAGTACCGGGCAAAGCAGAAAAATCCCACGAGTCCCGAGAGGAACGTCACTGCCCTCTTCCATCGATAATGCTGATCAATAGGACGGCGGCTTTGATCTCCCTATTCTCTTGACTCTACCCGCCCGAAACTTAAACTCACACGCCTTCATATCCACTCGCCGCCCGCGAAACCGCACCCCCTCAGCCTCCAGGCGCAGCCGCTGCTCCACCGCCGAGTCGCCCTGCAACTTAATTTCTCCGCCCGCACCGAGCACGCGCTGCCACGGCAATCCAAATCCGCGCCGCAAAACCGCCGCCACCTGCCGTGCTCCTCCGGGAATTCCAGCCGCCCGCGCAACTCCGCCGTAAGTCGAAACTTTCCCGCGCGGAATTGCGCGCACCGCCCGCTCGATCCGCAGACGCATCCCGCCAACTTTGTTCGGTTTGGTTTGCTCAGCGCGAGAAGCGCCGGGTACCCCATCCTTGCCGCGCTCTTTGCGGCAAGGATGGGGATTTTGACTTTCATTCAAACGCATACACACATGCCGCGAAAATCGAAAAGCTGATCGGCCGCCGTTACGCCGCCGTGCGGAAAGATTCCAGAGCTTCATACTCCGAGTTGTACACATCAAACACCGTCAGCAGCTTGGTCACCTGCAGCAGGTCGCCCACGCGTTTGGTCAGGTTCGCCAGTCTGACGCTGGCCCCTGCGTTATGCGCCGTAGTATGCAGCGCCACCAGCGTGCCCAACCCTCCCGAATCGATATAGTTCACTTCGCCCAGGTTGAGCACAATGCGCTTGATGTTGTCGGCGATGGCCTTCTTCACCTCGTCCCGCAGCAGGGACGTCTCTTCCCCAAACACAATCCGCCCACTGCACTCGATGGCCAGAATCCCATCCACCGTCCGCTTCGTCATTTTCAATTGCATAACAGCTCTCCTTTGCGGCCCGCCATAGACTTGCTTCGCCCCAGCCGCATCCGCACGATCTTGAGCCACCAGCCTACCGCGTGCAGCACGCCATAGCAAGCGCCGTAAGCCGTTCTTCGCGGACTCAGCGTCATTCCTCAGCGCTCTCTGCGGCTCAAGGTTTTGTTTGGACTGGGCAACGCACCCCGTCAATCACGTATAATCGTCTCTTCCGCCCATGAGTTACACCGTCCTGGCCCGCAAATATCGTCCCCAGAAATTCTCCGAGGTCATCGGACAAGAGCACGTCACCCGCACGCTGCAAAACGCCATCGAACAAGGACGCACCGCCCACGGCTACATCTTCAGCGGCCATCGCGGCATCGGCAAAACCACAGTCGCCCGCATTCTGGCCATGGCCCTAAACTGCCGCTCGACAAATACGCCCGTACCCGAGCCCTGCGGCATCTGCGAATCCTGCACCGAAATTCGCGCCGGCAATGCCGTTGATGTAATCGAAATCGATGCTGCCACCAACCGCGGCATCGACGAAATCCGCGAACTCCGCGAAGCCGCCCGCTATCGCCCCGCACGCGACCGCTTCAAAATCTACATTCTCGACGAAGCCCATCAGATCACCGACGCGGCTTTCAACGCACTCCTCAAAACTCTGGAAGAGCCGCCAGATCACATCGTCTTCATGCTCGCCACCACGCAGCCCGAGGACATTCCCCAAACCATCCGCTCGCGCTGCCAGCACTTCAGCTTCCGCGCCGTCAAGTTCGACGCCATCGTCGCCCAGTTACGCGACCTGGTCACCCGCGAAAAAATCAAAGCTGACGACGATGCCCTAGCCCTGCTCGCCGAAGCTGGCGACGGCTCCATGCGCGACGCTCTCTCCATTCTCGATCAGGCCATCGCTTCCGCGAGTGGAAAGATTACCGCCGACTCCGTCCGCAACCTGGTTGGCGCCGCGCCCGCTCACATCCTCGAACAAGTGATGCAAGCCGTGTCCGAAGGCCGAAGCGAAGAAATTCTTCGCCAGGTCGATCACCTAATCAGCGAAGGTCACAGCCCGACTCACTTCGCGCGCCAGATGGTCCGCTTTCTGCGCAACGCCACCGTCGCAAAAATCGCCGGCAAAGATTCTTCCTTGCTGCAAGTTTCTAGCGAAGAACGCGAGCGCGTCGCCCGCGTCGCCGAATGGTTCGGCGAAGAAGATCTTACCCGTCACTTGCAGATCATGCTGCGCACTCACGGCGAACTGGGATACAAACAAGAACAACGTTTCCACCTGGAACTAGGCCTGCTAAAAATGGCCCACGCGCAAAAGCTGCTGCCCATCGAACAATTGCTGAGCGACGTAGCCGCCGCTCCAGCAGCCAGCGCGCAAAGACCGCCAGCGAGACCAGCAATCGTCGGCGGCGCGCCGAATTCCGAAACGCGCCGCCCAGAGCCCGCTCCCGCCGTGCGTCCAACTTTCGTTTCCCCATTCGCTGCCGACTCCGCCCGCAAAGGCACGCCCAGGCAAGAATCTCAGTCCGACCCGGCGTCACCAACCGGCCCACGCATCGTACCCACAGCCAGCTCCACCGAACCGGTAATCATGGGCTCCGCCGTGCCCATGCCCGAACCCGCCCCAGATGCAACTCCCATTCGTAGAGACGTAGCTAGCTACGTCTCTGCCGAAGCCACCAAACCGTCAGCCCCCGAGCCGCGGCCGCAGCCAGAACTGCAACCGCAACCAACGCAGTCGGTCGCCGCGACCGCTGCGCAACCGCAACTGGAACATTTGCAGAATGCCGTTCTGCAAGCCCTCACCGACGGCAACCAGCGCGTGCTGGTCTCCATGCTCTCCGAAGGCGAGTGGTCCGTCCAAGGCAACGAGTTGGTCATCAAGATCGCCGAGTCGCAAACGGTAGTCGACATGTCGCTCAGTTCCGACGCGAAGCGCGTGGCCATCGCCTCCGCCAGCGGAATCCTGGGCCGCGCCGTAAAATTAAAAGTCGTCCCCGGCGCGACAGTGACTCCACAGGAAACCAAACGCAACGGCGTCGCGCAGCGCCCCGCAGCAGGCCCTGGAGGCCGAGGCCGCGCCGAACAAGACCCGGTCGTCCGACGCATGCAAGAAAAATTCGGCGCCCAAGTCCGCACCGTGATCGACTACAAGGACAAGCGCTAGCACATCGGCTTCCGGCCTTAGGCTTCAGGCTTCCGGAACGCGAGTGGTCCGAAAGCCGATTAGCGGAAGCCGGACGCCGGATAGCGAAAGCCGAGGTTCTATGGGTGGATTCAACCTGCAAGACCTGATGTCGAAAGCCAAGTCGCAGTACGACGCCCTGCAGAAGAAAATGCAGGAGACCGTGGTCGAAGCTACGTCTGGAGGCGGAACTGTTACCGCAAAAATGGACGGCCGCAAGCAGTTGCTCAGCCTGCGCATCGATCCCGAGGCGGTAAAATCCGGCGATGTCGAAATGCTGCAGGACCTGGTTCTTGCGGCCGTGAACGAAGCCGCCCGCAAAATCGACGCTCAGATGCAATCCACAGTCGGCGGCATGCTCGGCGGCCTCGGCATTCCCGGACTCTAACGAATTAAGCAATTGTGTAACTGCGTAATTGGTTGGTCGAATTCGGCAGGCAGTTAAAATGTCCTGAACGGGTTTTCAATTACCCGATTACAAAATTACAAAATACTTTCCCCATGTCCAAATTTGCCGAACCCATGTCCCGCCTGATCGATGAGCTGAAAAAGCTTCCTGGCGTCGGCGCCAAAAGCGCGCAGCGTCTGGCTTTCTACATCCTGCGCGCCAGCGACGAAGACGCCGAAGCTCTTGCCACAGCCGTGCGCGACGTTAAGGCCAACCTTCGTCTCTGCTCGGTGTGCAACAACATTACCGACGTCGATCCTTGCGTCTACTGCACCAGCGCGACGCGCAACCAGCGCCTGGTCTGCGTGGTCGAGGAACCCACCAACATCGCCGCCATCGAGAAAACCAAGCACTTCAACGGCGTCTTCCATGTGCTGCACGGAGCCATTTCTCCGTTGCACGGAATCGGTCCTGAGCAGTTGCGCATCTCGAACCTCATCACCCGTGTCGACGCGGGCAATGTCGACGAAGTTATCGTCGCGACCAATCCCACGGTCGAGGGCGAAGCCACTGCTACTTATCTCTCGCAACAACTGAAGCGTGCGGGCGTGAAAGTAACCCGCATCGCCATGGGCATTCCCGTCGGCAGCGACATTGAATACACCGACGAAATCACCATGCTGAAAGCCATGGAAGGCCGCAGAGATATGTAGGAAGAGATATGTTGGAAGAGATCTGCAGAATAACGCTCGGTAGAGCGGTTCACTGAGCGGGCACTTCCGGCTCCAGGAAAACATTGAACTCTTCTTCGGTCGTCGCCAAGCCTTCGGGCAGTGTCCCGCGATTGTATTCGGCCATGCGATTCTTCCACTTTAGGAAGTCTGTGATGCTTTGCGGTTCGATGCGCACTTCCACTCGCCGCAGACTGGCCAGCAATAGATTCATTTCATAGCGGAAGCCGGCAGCTGTGCGCATATTCTTTGCCGATGCCTGCACGACTTCGATTTTTCCTCGGCGTAATTCCAGCAGTCCCCAACCTGCGAGCAATTCTTCTGCCTTCAGCATGGCTGACGGAGTCAGATAGAAGCGCTCGCTGCCTACTCCTTGCTCTGGCTTCTGCCGAAAGGGCTTGCCGCGATCCGCCAGGAAATCTGCGCGTGTGATTTTGCACTCGACCAGCACGGAATGATTGGCGCGCTTCCAGCCAATGGCATCGGGCATCTCGCCGCTGACGCAGGCTTGTTCGGACAGCACTACTCCGCAGCGATAGGACCGCAGCCAGCGCACCGCTCGTTCCACCAGTTGGGCGTGAGTCATGGGTTCGGCTTCCGGCGCTCGGCTCTCGCCGTTCGGCTGGCAGAGCGCGAAACAAGAATATTTGTATCTGGAGAGTCGAAAGCGCGAAAGTGACTGGGTCGCTTCCCCACTCCTAAGTTCGCGCGGTCGGAAGGGCGCGAATTCTCGTGGGTCACGACGCGATCTTTCCTGGCTAAATTGCAATTCGCCGAAGCGACGCACTCTTCATCGCCCTGATCACCACGGGACGGCGCAGGACGGTTTCCAGTAAATATCTTTCGGCGGCGACGGCTTGTGCGGTGGAACTGTCAGGGACGAAGCCTTCGGCGGCAATGATCAGTGCTTCATCCGGGGCCAACTTCGCGGCCTTGCGTAGGAATCCGTTGGTTCGTCGTTTACGATGGTTGGATTGCGCTTGGGCATTTTCAATTCGCACGCGGCGGATGTGGCCGTCGTGCGCGGCATCCAACGCGTTGGCCAGGCGCAGGATTGCGGCCAACTGAATTGTGATTTTCTGCTCGTCGGGCAGCAGATCGCGCAGCGACTTGTGGCTGCGCGTGGGCAAGGCGCCGCAGTGAAAACGGGCTATGAGGGCGGCGCGCGCCATATTGTCGGGTTTCCATCCCAGTGGAGTGCCGTGGGCTTTGATCAACTCAAGGGATGCCTTGTGATGACCCTTATTACCCTTTGCTTTGCCGACGTCGTGCAGCAGAGCGGCCACGTAGAGGCAAGAGCGCGTATCCGCAGCGGTGCCGTTCCGCGCGGCGCCCTTCAGAGAACCCAGCAAAGCCGCGGCGTTGAGGCCGTCGTAGAGTTCAAGCGCCAGCCGCGCGACGCGCTCGGAGTGGGCGAAGTCGGGATCGAGCGCCTTCGCCCACAACTTCATGCGTTGCGTCGCCATTGCCTGAATCTGCTTGCCCTGCGGCAACCCTGCGCGCCACTGGTCCCACAGGGAATCCGGACCGACCGTCCGCTCCCGATACTCGCCAATCCGCTTCGTGCGCTCGTCC
>PLEA01000381.1 GCA_003136335.1 Acidobacteriaceae bacterium
AGTTCGTCCATGTGATCGTGCTCCTCGATCGCCGGAACGTAAAGAGTTTTTCTCTCGTCGCCGCGGAGAATCTCCAACTTCACCACCTGATCGAGACGGTGCAGGTACAAGCGGAGGAGAGCGACGGCAGGGTTTCAACGCGCCGGTCATCGGCTGCGAGAATGATGTCCTCAATTTGCAAGCCCGCCGCCGCCGCGGGACCATCCGGCTTGACGTCGACCACGATGACACCCCAGCGCTGCGGCAGATGCAGGCCCGCCGCCAGGTCAGGGGTGATCTCCTGCGCCACTGCGCCAATTTCGACGCGATGGACGTGCCCGTATTTTCGCAGGCTGTGGTAAACGAAATCCACCACGCGAGCCGGAATGGCGAATCCCAAACCTTCACTGCCGCCGCCTTGCGACAGAATGAAAGTGTTGATCCCCAGGACGAAGCCGTTCATATCCACCAGTGGGCCTCCGCTGTTGCCGGGATTGATGGGAGCGTCGGTCTGCAGATAGGTGAGTGCCTTCGTCGGATCCGCCTGACGGGCCAGCGCACTCACCACTCCCATGGTGACTGAATTTTGCAGACCCTCAGGACTGCCGATGGCGAAGGCGAGTTGGCCTACGTGTGGTCTCTGCTGGCTCAGAAGTGGCAGCGTGGGCAGATCGGTCTCATCGATCTTGAGTAGCGCGAGATCGGTTTCTGTGTGCAGGCCCACGAGGCGGGCTTCAAGAATGCGGCGCTTCCCGATTGCTACCTGGCCAGCAGAGTCGCCCATGGGCAGCGGCAGGGCGACGCGAATGCGCTGTGCGCCTTCCACCACGTGGGCGTTCGTCATGATGTAGCCGTTGGAGTCTACGATCACTCCCGAGCCCACCGCGTGTTGGCGGACGATGAACGCAGTCTGGGATCGATCTTCCTCGCGGAGCGGCCCGTATGCGGTGACGAGGATCTGCACCACCGCTGGAGAAACCTTGGCGGCAAGGCTTTCCAAGGCGCCGTTGAGCTGGACCAGGACGCTTGGAGCCTCAGAAGGTTTGGCCTCGATGGCAGCCGGGACGGGCCTTTTCTCCGGCTGCGCGGGTTTCTGACTGGTCTGTGCCCTGGCGCTCCCGATAGCTGCGGAGAGAACCGCGAAAATTAGAATGGCTTTAGCATTCCCGCCGATCCGAAACCGATTCGCCATAGGAATACTCCTCAGTCGTATGCGAGAACTTGTCTGAACAAAAACACTACCACGCCCGTCCTGGCCTGAGGTCAAGATCGGTCGATCTGATCGCTTGGGCGCCCGCGGTGGCGTGTGGAAAAGGGGGAACCTAGTTACTACCATTAACTAATGGGTTATCAGGCTTTTACGCGGGTGCCTTTCGTGATATAACCGCCCCTGAGCATAAAAGCGGGTCTGCGCCCCGCCAGGAGCTTGCTTTGACGACGTTGGCCTCATTCGCAGACGGGAAACAGAGAGCAGGCCAGCCTAGAGGAGGTACCGTGGGGGAAGAAGCACGGACCGGAAAACGGTTCCCGCTGGAATTGCCGATTAAGATACACAAGGGCGAGACCGGAGGAGACGCCGAGGGAATAACGGGGAATCTCAGTGCGGCAGGGGTTTACATCCGCGCCGATTCGTCGATGGAAATTGGTTCCCCCGTGGAATTTGAAATCACGCTGCCCCCGGAAATGACGGGCGGTCAGGAGAATGTGACCATCCAGTGCAAGGGGCGAGTGGTGCGCGCCGACGAAACCGGAAGCGGTGGAGAAGGCCGCGGCGTGGCCTGCGTGATCGACTCATACGAGTTCATCAGGAACTCATAGACTTTTTTGGAGCGCTGACAACATGCTCAAACTGATTCTGGCTGATAACCAGGCGATCTTCCGAGCGGGCATTGCCAAAGTGCTGGCGGTGGAAGATGAGATGCGCATCGTGGCCCAGGCCCAGACGCCTGAACAGATGTTCATGGCCCTGGACAAGTTCCGCGCCGCAGTACTGGTGGTGGCTGCGGGATTTCATAATGACTTTACCGCGATCGTGCAGGGCGCGAACAAAGCGAAGACCCGCGTGATTGTGCTGGCGGACACGGGCGAGAGCGCGCAGCGGCACATGTCGAACGGCGCGCACGGCGTGGTCTATCGCAACGTGACCAGCGCAGCGCTGGTCGACTGCGTGCGGAAAGTGGCGCGCGGCGAAACCTGGGTGCAGGACGTCGCCGTGCCCAGCGAACTCACCGAGAACGATATGGTCGGATTGCGCGTGCGCGACCGGCTGACCGCGAAGGAATTGCGCATCGTGGCGCTGATCGTGCAGGGCTACAAGAATAAGGAAATTGCCTCGCAGTTGGGGACCACGGAGCAGGTCATCAAGAACTATCTGCGCAACGTGTACGACAAGATCGGGGTGTCGGACCGGCTGGAACTGGCGCTGTTCACCATTCACCACCGCATTCTGAACGAGGCTGCTGCCGCGACCACTACGCAGGGGTCAGCTCCGCAACCGCCAGCGGGAGTCGCTCACTAAGTTTTCGCGCACGTGAGGAATATTTGGGGCCGCCTGCGAAGGCGGCCTTTGTTCGTTCAAGTTCAAAGTTACTCTGCCGTACTGGTGCATCGGTCAGATCTTAGGAGATTTTTTCTCCGATCGATTTCGCTTGCGTGAACAGATACAGATAGTCCGGCCCGCCCGATTTGGAATCTGTGCCCGACATGTTGAAACCGCCGAAAGGATGCGCGCCCACCATGGCGCCGGTGCACTTGCGATTGATGTAGAGATTGCCGACGTGAAACTCCTGGATGGCGCGGTCGATCTTGTCTCGCGACTTGGTGTAGACGGCGCCGGTCAGGCCGAATTCGGTGTCGTTGGCGATTTCGAGAGCGTGGTCGAAGCCGCGGGCCTTGATGACGGCCAGTACGGGACCGAAGATTTCTTCCTGCTCGAGTTTCGATTTCGGCGGGATGTCGGCAATTACCGTGGGGCGGATAAAGTAGCCTTCGCCGGGAGCGCGGTCGCCGCCGGTGATGAGACGTCCGTCTTTCTTGCCCTGTTCGATGTATGCGAGGATCGTCTTCATCGAGCCTTCGTTGATGACCGCGCCCATGTTGGCGTTCTCGGCGGGATCGCCGATTTGAATCTTTTCGACGCGAGCTTTGAGTTGTTGCAGGAACTTGTCGTAGATGCGCTCGTCGACAATGGCGCGCGAGCAGGCTGAGCATTTCTGGCCCTGGAAACCGAATGCGGATTGCGCAACGCCTTCGACGGCGGAATCGATGTCGGCGTCGGCATCGACGATGATCGCGTCTTTGCCGCCCATCTCAAGAATGGCGCGCTTGATCCAGACCTGTCCGGGAGCTTGCGTCGCCGCCACTTTGTTGATGTGCAGACCGACTTCGCGCGATCCGGTGAAGGCGATGAAGCGTGTCTTGGGATGCGCCACGACAGCATCGCCGAAGCTGGCTCCGGCGCCGGGGCAGAAATTCACCACGCCCTCGGGCATGCCGGCTTCTTCGAGCAACTCGACAAACTTCGCGGCAATGGTGGGCGAATCGCTCGACGGCTTCAGGATGACGGTGTTGCCGCTGACGATCGACGCCAGCGTCATTCCGGCCATGATGGCGCAGGGAAAATTCCACGGCGGAATCACGGCGCCCACGCCCAGCGGAGTGTAGAGCAGCGTATCGCGCTCGCCGGGCAACTGGATGGGCGTTTGCGCCTTGGAGAAGCGGAGAGCTTCGCGGGCGTAGAACTCGCAGAAGTCGATGGTCTCGGA
>PLEA01000094.1 GCA_003136335.1 Acidobacteriaceae bacterium
CAGTGGTTCGAGGCGACGCTCCCGAAGCTTTCGCGCAAATCCGATACGACAGCGGCGATTCGCTACGCCCTCTCACTTTGGGATGCGTTGCTGCGTTATTCGAACGACGGGCACATCGAGATCGACAACAATGCGGCGGAACGGGCCCTACGTGCGGTCGCTCTCGGTCGAAAGAACTATTTGTTTGCCGGTTCTGATGCTGGAGGAGAGCGTGCGGCTGCCATCTACAGCTTGATCGGTTCGGCCAAACTTAACGGCCTGGACCCAGAAGCCTATCTACGCGAGGTGTTGTCGCGCATCGCCGACCACCCCATCACTCGCATCGAGGAGTTACTGCCTTGGAACATCGCCGTAAGCCTGGCGGTCGCAAGCCAACCCGCAGCCTAGACCGGAAGGCCGTCACAGATAACTCCGCCATTGTTTCGTTGTCCCTGCCCAACATTGCGGACCTGATTACGTATGGCGAGATCACCGTCGGCGTGCTAGATCCGGTGGGCTGCGTCGCTGTGGCCACCGACGGACATAATAGCCTGGCCATGCTGGTCAGCCGCCAGGACGAAACCTTGGCCCAGTTGCTCGCCCGTCTCGACCAAGCCATCGCCAAAGCTCTCACTGAAGATATTTACACCGACGAAATTAATTAATCTGTCCCGTCCAGGGCTTTCCTAACTTCGCAAGTGTCCACATCCTTCCTTCGTGAACACTTGGAACGACTCATACACCTTGTCAATACGGCCTACTCCGAACGCTTACGCGCTAAGCAAAGGCGTCTCCTAATGTAAGCACCTGATCGTGATGGGCCTCCTGAATCGTGACAGCTTCAAAGGGATCAGGAAGCCGTGAGCATCGGAAAGGGTAAACCTCCGTCCGGCCAACGAGCTTTATGCAACGTGACACTCTGGAAAGTTAGCGCGGCAAGATCTCCTTAAGCGCCCACTCAATCCTATCGACTTCTTCGCGGATTACTCTGATCGATTGTTGGTTTTTCGATGGGTGGGCCAACGGAGTGATCCCTTCCAGAGCGCCTCGTATTTGATGATTCCGCGCCCAAATGAAGGTGAGCCTCGCGCTCCTCTCCTTGCGATCTCTGTAAACTCCTCTGACGAACTTAGTGGCGAGCCAGGCAAATACCAAACCAAACAGTACCTCAACCGGAATACGATCGGTCATACCGTCAAACTCTGAAAACAAGAGTCGATAGACCGCTTCACCCATCCCAAACGAAGCAAACAATATAGTTGCCCCGAACAAATATACTTTCAGGCGCTCTATGGGTTGAAAGTGTAAGGATTCGTCGCCTCCGTCACGTGTCCGCACAAAGCTGATCGCCATGCTTCCCCCAATGATTTGTCACCGTTCCCGATGTCGCAATCAGCGGAATGATAACTTGAAATTGCAATCAGTGCTGGGTTCTCTTTAGCCGACTGGCTGCAAACTAGTCCCACCTCAGGTGGCGAGAAATCGCGATCTTACGCCAACAACTACGTTCTTTCGAGTAGCTGACTGGCACCACTTGAAATCCGCTCGCGGAAGGAATGCTCGGAATGGTAAACTGCGCTGGGAGGCGGCCATGTCGACGGCATCCGGAAGACAATCAAAGCTGCGCTGGGCATGTCGGCCGCCGATCTGATCCATAACCTCAACCCCAAAATCAGGGGTTGGGCTAACTATCATCGGCACGTGGTGAGTACACGCACGTTTGCCTGCGTGGATCACCACATCTTCTCTAGTCTGTGGCGATGGGCACGACGAAGACACCCGAACAAGAACACACGCTGGTGCAAACAGAAGTACTTTGCTCTGCGTCGTGGTCGTGACTGGTCCTTCTTCGGTGAAACGTGCGATGACGAGGGGCAGCCCGGTCAAGTTTGGCTGCGCCACGCCCGTAGCACCTCCATCCAGCGACACGTTAAAGTCAAAAGTGACGCGAACCCCTACGACCCCGCCTATGAAATCTACTTCGAACAACGCGAAGGAACCCATATGCAGGAAACGTTTCGGGGTACTCGTACGCTTCGCTTTCTCTGGCATGAACAACGCGGGCTCTGCACTCTGTGCAATACCAAAATTACTCGGATCACGGGTTGGCGCCTGCACCACTGCGTTCCCCGTGTGATGGGTGGTTCGCAAAGCGCCGAGAACCGCGTTCTACTTCATCCAGAGTGCCANNGCAATCCCGTCCGGCTACTCGGTCATTCGGGAGTTGATCGGTTCGGTCAACACTACCGCGTTTGTCGCGGGAAATCACGTCACGGGACCGCGGCTCGGGCGATGTAGCTTTTCTGCGCATTGCACCAGCCGCGCACTACCTGGCCATACCACGACGCTCGAGCCGCCTCTCGAGCCGATACGTCCGACATCTCCCTCGGATCGCGCTCCAGATCGAACAGTTGTGCCCTGCCCGATCCGATCTCATATACGAACTTCCAGTGCCCGTCGCGCAGGCCCAGAAGTCCCAGAGAGTAGTCGGCAAAGAAGAGTGCCATTCGCGGCGCGGCATCGAGCATTGTGCGGCCCTGATAATTCTTCGGGGGCGCAATTCCCATCAGGTCAAGGATGGTCGGCGCGGTGTCCACCAGGCTGACCACCTTGCGCACCCGTTCCTGTCCACGCAGCAGGCCGGGCGCGGCGATAAGAAACGGCACGTGAATATTTTCATCGTAGAGGAAAAACGTGTGACCGTAATTCCCCTCGTGCTGGCGGAAGGCCTCGCCGTGATCGCCATAAATCACCCAGACCGTGTTCTCCTCTAACCCTCGCGCGCGTAGTCCTTCGATTAGCGCACCCAGCGAAACGTCCCCGTAGTGCAAGGCGTTGCGGTATTGATCGATCTCGGCCGTCACCGCGAATGGGCCGGGCTCCGGAGTGGCATAGGGGTGATGGCCCGCAATGGGCAGGTATGTGAGGAAAAAATGCTGCCCACGCGGCAGAGCGTCGATCCATGCCAGTATCCGCGCCACCGTTGCCGGTTCGTCAACGCCAAAGCTCGAATTGTGGCTGCCTGCGATGTCGCCGGCATCCTCCAGCGTCTGGTAACCGCGGTGGCGGATAATTGACTCCATCCCCAGATACCCGAAGCGTCCCGAGTGAAACATGGCCGTGCGATAACCGGCGTCTCCGAGAACCGAAGCCACCGAGCGGCACTCTAAATTCGCATACTCTTCCGGCTCGCTGTCGAAAGCGGGAAACGTCGAACACACAACCGAGAACAGCCCCTTGATGCTCTCCGGGTAAACTGCGTAGGCATTCTCGAATACCAGCGCCCTTCGCGCTAAGGCGCTGAGATTGGGCATCACTTCGTACTCGCCGCCGTAGAGCGAGAGATACTGGGCTGCGGTCGATTCCAGGCTTACCATCACCAGGTTGCGCCCCTGGGCGGCTCCTGCAAACCGCGAAAGGTCCCCGGTTCTGTCTACCTCGAAGCGAGATTCGCGCCATTCGCTCGCTCCGGCGCCGGCTATTACACGCGGCAATCCAGTGCCGATCAGCGCCGTTACCACGTTGCGGTCCATTCCACGTGTGTCCGCCCGGCTGCTCGCCATCGGTCCGAGCAGGACGACCGCTATGGCACAAACCACGGCCAATCTCGCGAACTGCTGCGGCACGCGGCGGATCAGCCACGGTAAACCCGCGGCTGCCGCCAGGACGGACACAACGAGCAGGATGTTGGTTGCGGTCAGATAGACCAGCATGGAATCGGCCAGGGGCCCACGCGCGGCGCGAAGCATGGGCCGTGTCAGTGGAGTGGAAACCACGCGCCCCACGGGAATGTTGATTGCCGTGTAGATCGCAATAGCCCAGTAAATCGCCCAGACAATTCGAGTTGCCGCTCTGATCCTTTGCAGCGCGATGTCGAACGCGCCAAACGCCAGCGCGACCATCACGTCCTGCCACACGTAGGCCAGCAGAGACCAGCCCGTTACCGGCGCGGCATGGCCCCATACGATGACCAGCTTGGCCAGGACGAAGACCAGGAGCAGACTAGCGCTTCTCATCGCCGAACCAGGTTAAGACGCTTCAGCAGCGCGGCGGAAACTACGGCTCCGGTTCCGCGGCGGTGCCAGATCCAGTCATGCACCAGAACCGATGGCGAGGGCGGACGGCAATAAATCACTGCGCGGTCGCCATGCAGACACAACGGAATTACAGTCAGATCGCAATCGAGCGATTCACCAGGCACATAGCGCTCGTTGCGATATTCAATGTTCCCGTCGAGGAGTCCGCGCGCGGTCTCTAGATTGCACGGATCAGAGTCGACGATCGTGAGATGTGCCGCGGGAAGAAGTTCTCTCAGGATCAGCGCCG
The DNA here is from genome assembly GCA_003136335.1 of Acidobacteriaceae bacterium. The sequence continues at coordinate 4,306 of PLEA01000094.1, forward strand.
TCCTCGGAAAAAGCCCGCCGCCCACAATGGTGACCCGGCGAATGGTCTGCAACTGTGGCAGCAGAGCCCGAAAGGCTCGTCGGTGAGTCCGCAGGACGAAGCGCTGCAACCACGTTGACCGCAGCACAAGGCGCTCCATAG
>PLEA01000482.1 GCA_003136335.1 Acidobacteriaceae bacterium
TTGGCCACGGGGAAGCGCGCCAGTGTGGCGAACTCGTCCACTAGCCGGCGCACGGTCTCGACTGCCCCGGCAATGGTTTCCGCGCAGGAGCGGACCACGCCGAGCGACGCGGGATCATTTGGCGTGGCACGGTCGAGATGCCGTTGAATGCGCTCCGCCGACAATGCAATCGGGGTCAGCGGATTCTTGATTTCATGCGCCACCCGGCGCGCCACTTCGCGCCATGCGGCCTGCTTTTGAGCTTTCAGGAGATCGGAAAGATCTTCGAAGACGACGACGTACCCGGAACCCTCGCCCTGATGCCGGAGAGTGGCGACGGTGACGGCGACGTTCAACGATACCCGGGGCAGTTGCATCTGCATCTGGCTGGTGGTCATGCCCATGCGATCGGCGCGGCGGAGAAGCGGTTCGAAATCTTCCAAAACTTCGGCGGGGAACACATTTGTCAGAGACGCTCCGCGGAGAATCTGAGGGCCGCCGTCACGTCCGGCGTCGGGATGAAACATGCGGAGCAGCGCCTGATTGACGTGGGTCACGCGCCTCCCGGCATCGAGCGAGAGCACGCCGGTCGGAATACTCTCGAGGATGGTTTCCATTTGACGGCGGCGCTGGTCGAGCTCCGCGTTGGCCGCGCTCAGGTCGCGGCTGGAAGCCTCAAGCTGGCGCCGGCTGCCCTCCAGATCCTCCGCCATGCGATTGAAAGAGCGCACCAGGTCGCCAATTTCGTCGGCGGCGCTGACCGGCACGCGATAGTCGAGGCGTCCGCGCGAAATCTCCTGAGTGGCTTCGGCGAGGGCTGACAGCGGTCGAGTGACAATCTTCGAGAGGAATAAGGCAAGCCAGGTGGTGACGAAGAGCACGATCATGGTGAGCAGCAGCAGCAAACCCATGTAAGTGCGGCGCACCAGTTTCCGCTCGCGGGCCAGATCGTAGTAGCGCTGCTGGCTCGCCTCGACCTGCCGTACAGTTTGCGAAAACTCCCCGGGAAGCGGAATCGCCACTAGAATCAGGCCTCCGCCCGGCGCCCGAGCGCTACCCAGAGTGTAATCCGTTTGCTGCCAGGTAAATTGAGCGGGATTTCCCAAGGCCGCTTCTGCCATTGGCAGTCTGGACTTTAGGACTGGCCACGGCGCGGGCACGTTGAAACTCGCTTCCTGGTTGCCGTCTCGAACCGCCAGCGCGAATCCACCTTGCAGTGTCAGTTCGTGGCGCTGAAACTCAGTCACGACACCCGAGAACCCGTGCCCGGAGAAGCCCCGCTCAATCTCCGGAGACGCGGCAATGGAAGATGCTTCGGCGCGCGCGTTCTGCGTGGCATAACTGGCCAGCAGCTTAGCCATGGCGTGTGTATCGGCCCGCACTTCCTCTACCGGGGTCGAGAACCACTTGTCAATGGAGCGATTCATCAATCCGTAGGCAAACCAGTACATGACCATCACGGGCAGCGAAGACAGCAGAAGCGCACCGGCGACCATGCGCGTACGAAACTTCGAGCCCAGCACTCCCAGACGACGTTCGGCAAAGAGTTTCAGCAGGTTGCGCAGCAGAACAAAGGTGAGTGCGACGAATAGAAGGAAGATCAGGGCGGAGAGAGCGGCAAAGACAATAATGTCCTGATTGTTGCCGGGACGGAGAAACGTGAGGTCAAAGGCAGTTTGTGAAACCAGGATGACAAGCAACAGAAAAACAGAAATCGCGAGCAGAATGATGACCTGCTTGCGGTGCGAGGTTTTCGCAGGCGGGATTGAGGTCGACTGTGGCACTGGCATTTCCGCGCCCAGGCGCACCCGGTCTGCGTTGGACACGGAAACGCCAGCACGTGCAAGTCATTATAGATGCTCAGTTGCCGAACTAAGCTGCATTAGCACGCAGCGACTCTCTTCGGTCATGGGGTGAAATGGATGGCCGGGCGAGTGGGGGACCGGGTCAGAGACGCGGCCGCACGCGAGCAAATGAGGTCCGATTGGTGCTCACCGCAGCCGACTTCGTTTGCTCGCGATCTCGTCAAACATGGCATCGTAAGCGGGCTTGGGCTTGTAGGTGCGGTCAAACAGCAGCGCCGCGCCGCGCCTACCGTGAGAGTGAGATCCGATCCACGAGTATTTATCAGTGAATCCCCAGGTTTGAATGGCGGTACAGCCTGGATTTTGCAGGCAGGCCCGAACCACGCCGCGATACACCTCCGCCTGGTGAAGAAGATCATCGTTCGCGACCAGGCGACTGGCGTCCAAGGGCAGGGACACGTCGAGTTCCGTGATGTGGACCTGAACTCCCAACGCGGTCAGACGCGCGATATTGGCGGCAATTGCTGCGGTATCGAAATCAAGCTGCGAGATGTGCAGCTGCAGGCCGACTCCATCGATGGGGACGCCGCGAAGTTTGAAGTCGTTCACCATCGCGTAGACCGCATCGGACTTGCGATTGAGTCCTTCGCCCTCGGCCTCGTTGTAGAAGAGAAGCGCCTGCGGGTCAGCCTCATGCGCCCACCGAAACGCCTGCTCGATATAGGCCGTGTCCTTTTCAGACAGTCCGATGCCGGGACGGTTGTACCAGGGAGAATCCTTGACTCGGCCCTTCTCATCCAGAGCCTCATTCACCACATCCCAGGCGAAGACCTGGCCGGCGTAGTGCTTGATCACGGTGGTGATGTGTTCTTGCAATAAGTGGGATAACTGAGCCGGGGTGAAGTTGCCTTGCACAAGCCACTCGGGATTGTCGTGCTCCCATACCAGACAGTGTCCGCGAACTTTCATGCCGTGAGCCTGTGCGAAGCGGACGACTTCATCGCCCTCGCGGAAGTCGAATGTACCGGCATTCCGCCGCACGACCCACCACTTCATCACATCCTCAGGCTCGACCATGTTGAATTCGTGAGCCAGCGTTGCCGAGTAGGCAGCCTCGGAAAACAGGGAGGGACGAACGGCTGTGCCGACGAGCAGATGGGATTGGTCGGCTGCTTGCCGCAACGAGAGGGAAGGTGTCACCGCGGTTGCGGTCAGAAACAGGACCAGGAATCGAAGCTGCGGGCACGGACTTGGCATGGTCTGCTTATTCTTGCCGCGTACACATCGTACTCATCACTTAGCTTAATTAACCTAATCACTTAACAGAATCACTTAACCCCAGGCAGGAAACGCTGTAAAGGGCATTCGTCACATTTGGGCTGTGATTTTGCACAATGGTTCTTTCCCACTCCAACGATGAGCCCGTGCATTTCGTTGTAGACCTGTACCAGAGCCGTACGCGCAACCGTGCTCATCGCTGACGGCGGGTGAGCAGCGCCGTGCAAGCTTGATGCAAGCGGCGGCGGCACATTCGCTAGGGCGATCTCCTGCTGGTGAACTACCGGCGCCAAAGCTCGCTGGAACAGTTCCCGAATTTCTTCGTAATCCGTTTTCTCTGGCAGAATCCCGTGGCGATCGAGGATGCGACGGGTATAGGCGTCCACGACGAAGACAGGATGATTCCCAGCATAGAGGAGAATCGAGTCCGCGGTTTCCGGCCCTACCCCATTCAAGCTGAGCAACTCTTCGCGAAGTTTTTCGGTCGGCTGAGCGAAAAATTGATCGAGCGAGCCCCGGTAGTGCTTGTCGAGGAAGGCGACGAACGTCTTGAGCCGCGCGGCTTTTTGGCGGAAATAACCGGATGGACGAATCAGGCGCTCGAGTCTACCGAGCGACACTTCCCGAATTCCTTCGATACTCAATACCTGCGCCGAACGCAAGTTTTCTAAAGCAAGCTCCACGTTGGTCCAAGAAGTGTTTTGCGTCAGGTGGGCCCCGACAATGACTTCGAAGCGCGTTTCGGCTGGCCACCAGTGCTGCGCTCCCCACGCACGATAAAGCGCGCGATAGTACTGCAGAACTTCGTTTTCTTTTTCTTTGCGGGCTCGCGACAAATTAAGAATTCCTTAGTTCGAGTCTAATTGACCGCGCTCTTCGGTGGTTACACCGTCCCCAAAAAGGTGACTGAAACTTACTGAAGTGCATGTACCTGAGCGGGCAAACCACCCATCCGCCGCTAGAAAAACGGCATTTGGCGCGGAGTTCAGCGGAAATGCCACCCTACGGGTGAATCTCTTCATCAGGTCCAAGTACCAAAGTTACTGGTGAAGTAATCCAGTTGCGTTGACAATTTGTGTCAACGCGAATGAGCTGCGTCTCTCCCAACGATGGGCGGCCGTTTGCGCTGTGCCTGCACAAGTGCGAGGCATCGTTCCATCCGCGCGGATAGGAGATCTGGGTATGTCTCAACGGCTGGGTGACCTTCTCGTCAAAGAGAAGATTATTACCCCAGAGCAGTTGGAACAAGCGAATAAGGTTCAGAAGGAGCAGAGCTGCCGCCTGGGATCGGCCCTGGTGAAGCTCGGCTTCCTCACGGATGAGGACGTCACGAATTTTCTTTCCCGGCAGTACGGCGTGCCTGCCATCAATCTTTCTTACTTTGAAATTGACCCGGCCGTAGTCAAGCTGATTCCGTTTGAAACCGCGAAGCGATATCAAATTCTTCCGTTAAGCCGCGTTGGCGCCTCGCTCACCATCGCGATGGTCGATCCCACCAACGTATTTGCGATGGACGATATCAAGTTCAT
>PLEA01000443.1 GCA_003136335.1 Acidobacteriaceae bacterium
ACATGCTCGGCACACAATAAAAAGCCCGCCGCTTCGCTGACCGGGCCCACCGGATCATCGGGATGCAGTTGTTGCCACGCCGCGAAGTCCCTTTGTGCACCCGCGAAGTCGAGATTGTAGAGTCCGGAAAATCCCCGGTCCAGCGCGGAGACTGGAGCTGATCTCGAAACCTCTGCGGCTCGTGCCATCAAGCTCAAAGCGCAACCGGCCCACAAGGCTGCTACTATGATCCCCGCTCGTGCATCGAATGTTTTGGGCATGTTACCGCGCTCGTCCTATTATCATTGATCATTGATAATCATTGATCTCTATTGAGTTGTAATTTTCCCGGCTCAAGGCCGCTAACCATTTGATGACTTCTGCCGCAAGGGCGCGAATCCCGGTTTGTAATAAGTTTGTCTCCGTCGGGGACGCATCCCCAGCTCGAGGACAAAGTCTGCATGACTGATTCTTCCGCACGCTATGCTCCAGGCTGGCCCGGAATTCCGCCGCGTTGGACCTCGAGCGCCAAAACTGGCGTTGGTACAGCACTCAACCAGCACAGCAAAGTCTGGTTCACGCTGAGTCACGGAATTCTCAACGAAGTTTATTTTCCCCGCGTCGACCAGGCGTGTACGCGCGACCTGGGATTCATCGTCACCAACGGCCGTGATTTCTTCTCCGAAGAGAAGCGCCACTGCACCTTTGAAAACCGTCCCTTCGAGCCCGGCATCCCGGCCTATGAGCTTACCAATGCAGACAACAGCGGACGCTATCGCATCCACAAGGAAGTCCTTACCGACCCCTATCGTAACGTGGTCCTGCAGAAGGTCCGCTTCGAGCCGCTGCAAGGGCAACTCTCCGACTATCACCTTTACGCTGTGCTCTCGCCGCATCTGGCAAACTGCGGGTACGGCAACACCGGCTGGGTCGGCGACTACAAGGGCGTCCCGATGTTCTTTGCCGAGCACGACGGCGCCTCTTTGTCGCTTGCGTCCTCGGCGCCGTGGAAGAAAACTTCCGTGGGATTCGTCGGCGCCTCCGATGGCTGGCAGGACCTTTCCCAGCATTTCCAGATGGATTGGGAATACACTCGCGCGGAAAACGGGAACATTGCGTTCACCGGAGAGATCGACCTCGACGCCTGCAAAGGTGAATTCCTGCTCGCTCTCGGCTTCGGATCCATTTGGACGGAAGCGGGACAGCAGGGGCGATCGACGCTATTCGAGGACTACGCCGAGACTCGCCGGCACTACGTCTCCCAGTGGCGAAACTGGCAAACTACATTGCTCAAGCTCGACGAACCGCTGCGCGAGTGCGATCTCTATCGCGCGTCGACCGCCGTCCTGCGGACGCACGAGTCTAAAGATTTTCTTGGCGGCATCATTGCCAGCCTCTCGATTCCCTGGGGCTTCAACAAAGGCGACGAAGATCTTGGCGGCTACCACCTGATCTGGCCGCGCGACCTGGTCGAAACTGCGGGCGCGCTCCTGGCCGCCGGAGCGGTCACCGACGCGGTGCGTGTCCTGCGCTACCTGGAAGCCACGCAGGAAGCCGCCGGCAACTGGGCACAGAACCTGTGGCTCGACGGACGTCCCTACTGGAGCGGCGTCCAGATGGACGAGACGGCATTCCCCATCCTGTTACTGGATCTCCTCCTCCGCCAAGCGCCAGAGGCTTTAGGGAAACTCGACCGCTGGTGGCCGATGGTGCGCAAGGCCGTCAGCTTCATTCTTCGCAATGGTCCGGTTACGCAACAGGATCGCTGGGAAGAAGACGGGGGCTATTCTCCGTTCACGCTCGCGGTCGAAATTTCCGCACTGCTGGCCGCCGCCGATATCGCAGACCTGACCGGGCATAGGGAACAGGCACCCACCATGCGGGATGCGGCGGACGCCTGGAACGACAACATTGAGCGCTGGGTCTACGCCAACGGGGGCGACCTGGCACAGCAACTCGGCATCGATGGCTACTACGTGCGCATTGCGCCGCCTGACACCGACGGGGCTGCGTCGCCCACGCAAGGCTTCGTTCCCATCAAGAATCGTCCGCCGGGACAGGATCCTGAGCGCGCTTACCACATCATCAGTCCCGACGCGCTGGCGCTGGTGCGGTTCGGCCTGCGCGCGCCTGACGATCCGCGCATTCTCAATACTCTTCGCGCCATCGACGCGCTGCTGTCGGTCGAGTTGCCTCAAGGCCCGTGCTGGTATCGCTACAATGGCGACGGCTATGGCGAACACAAAGATGGTTCCGCCTTCGACGGGACGGGGATCGGGCGCGCGTGGCCCTTGCTTGCCGGAGAGCGCGGCCATTACGCGCTCGCAGCCGGACACCGCGACGAGGCCGAAGCCCTGCTCGCCGTCATCGAAAATTCGCCCGCGGGACAAAGCCGCCTGCTTCCGGAACAAGTCTGGGACGCCGCCGACATTCCGTCATTCGAGCTTTTCCGCGGTAAACCGACTGGCTCAGCCTGTCCACTGGTGTGGGCACACGCCGAATATGTAAAACTGCGCCGCTCGATTCGTGATAACAAGATTTTTGATCAACCTCCCCAGACCGTCAAACGTTATCTTATTGATAAACATGTGCGGCAAATCTTCGGGTGGAGGTTTAACAACAAAACGCGCAGCGTCCCAAGAAACAAAACCCTGCGGATTGTGCTGCTCACTCCCGCCCGGGTGCACTGGAGCGTGGACGGCTGGAATTCCACACACGACACCGATGCGCGGGACACTGGCCTCGGCATCTACACGCTCGACTTGCCGACGGCGTCTCTACCGGTCGGAACTCAGGCCGTCTTCACGTTTTTCTGGCCTCAGGAGAATCGCTGGGAAGGCACGGACTATATCGTTACGGTAGAGAGCACCTGATGGGAGCCTCACATGTGCGTCCCCCTCTTGCGCTCGTTGACGGCTGGCAGCAGTCTATACCCGTACCGCCGCAAGCCTCCCGCGTTTCGACACATCTTCGCCGTCCTTGTTGATCACTTCAAAAGCGATCTCAAAAAGGGTCTCATTCAAGGCTTTCGGCCTGCGATATCGGCCCCGATCACGTTCAAGTAGTCGCCGGCGGATTGGAGCGCTTGCTCGGCATCATGGTGAGAAACAAACGAGGTGTCATCATAAAGCGCCATATTGCGTTTCCGACGGAGGCGATCAAAGACAGCCAGCAGACCGGCGTGTTTCTTATCGATGCGGGACCGCACAAAATCGATGGCGATGTGATGCCCAGGTTGACTTCTCGCACGGAATCCATGGCTGAACAGGAATCCGAGCGAAGCTTTGAGCATTGCTTCGTAGGCTTGTTGAAGACAAGCTTCTTCGTCAAAAGCGAGAATTCGGTGGGCAGAGGCGAGCTTCTTGTCCGCGCTGCTTGAGGAAGCGTTCGATCTGCGCCCAGTCAACGGCGTGTGGTTTTAGCTTCTTCATCTCTACTTATGAGCGGAACACGCTTATTGCGCCAGACGTTTTCCAGAAACGCATCCTTTCGAGCACGAAGCGATTCGAATTCTTTTGGCGCGAGAACCGTGTAGTTGATTTCGCGCCCGAGTTGCCGCTCAAGCCTTCGCATGACCTGCGCTAAGAGTTCCTCCGCAGGAGCACCAATCACGAGGACGTCTATATCGCTGGAAGCGTCCTGCTGGTTGCTTGCAAACGAACCGTACAGATATGCCTCGTGTATTGCATCAATTCTCTTGAGCGTCTGTGTGATTAGGGGCGCCGCACCAATAGTCTTCGTAACGATCTTGCGCACTTCGTCGAAAAGCGGATACTCGCGATTCAGTTGGAAATACTTTTGGCGGCCACTTACTTCCGACCGAAACAGACCCTCGCGCTCCAGGCGTCCCAACTCTTTCGACAGGTTAGACGGATCGATGCTCAGCCGCTTTGCCAAGTCCCGCAAGTGGAGACGAGCCGTCGGGTTCGTGAAGTAGTAGGCCAGCAGTTGCTGACGCGCCTTGGAGCGAAGATCAAGCATGTGGTATAACTATACCACAAGTGTGGTAATAGTTTACAACATTAAGAATCGTGATCCTGCGCGGACAACCTTCAAACACAAGCGGCGGCAAATGGATGGTTGGCTTGGAGGGAAGGCTCAGGCGTCCACGCTGGTGTAGCACAATTCCACGACCGTGCAGTCGTCGCTGAGCGGATTTCCGCTGCAGAATGCGGTCACGGCGGAAAAAATTCCGTCCAGCGTGGGCGACTTGGCCGCCGCCGCTTCCAGCCGGAAGTCCTCAAAAAAGTCGCCCTTGGCGTTTTCCGCTTCGGTGACGCCGTCGGTGACCAGAATGAACCGGTCGCCGGATTTCATCTGACACCTGGCGCTTTCATAAGTCGCGTCGGGAAGCAGGCCTACCGGCACATTCCCATGCGGGGGACGCATCACTTCTCCCGCGCACACCAGAAGCGGCTGCACGTGGCCGCAATTTACATATTCGAGGTCACCATCGCGGCGCAGGCGCACCAGCAGCAGGGTCGCGTATTTTTCGCCACCCATCTTTTCGGTGAAGAACCGGTTCACCGCGGTCACCACTTCCAGCAGGGACATGCCTGAGATCAAGTGCGAATAAATCATTCCCTGTAGCGTGGAGGCCAGCAGCGCCGCCGAAACTCCCTTGCCGCTGACGTCGGCCAGCACTACCGCGAGCCCTTCCTTGGTGTTCACGGCGTCGTAGAAGTCTCCCCCGATGGCTTTACATTGCAGGTTCCTGCCGTCCATCCTGGCGAAGGGCACTTCGGGAATCTTCACCTTCATCAGCCGCTGCTGAATGCTGGCCGCGATGCTCAACTCCTGCTGATAGCGGCGCGCTTCTTCCTCGGCCTGCACCAGTCGCGCGTTCTCGATGAGGGACGCGGCTTCCGTCGCGATCACGTGAAGGATATCCTCGTCCACGCCGCTGATGTCGCGCGAGGCGAAGCGCGAGTCGACGTACAGAACTCCCATGGCCTCCGCGGAATTCGCAGCCGGCATTGGCGTTTGCGCATCGCGCGTCGCCTGGACTTGCATCTTGCGAAGCGGAATGCAGATTACCGTCCGTAAATCGTAGGCCACGATGCTCTGCCGGCCTGCAAGATCGAGGGACCGACTGGTGTCGGTCAGAAGAAATTCGGAGTTCGAGCGCAGCGAATCTTCCAGGATCGAGTGCGAAATCGTCTTGTCGTCGAGCAACGGCTCTTTCTTGGAATTGCGGCCGGCGGCCAGACGGAGCTTCCCTTCCTCATCCTTCAGAAAAACATAGGCGCGCTCCGCGTTCGTCAGTTGCAGCGTGGTATCGAGCATCGTCATCAAAATCTCGTCGAGCACACCCACCGTATTGAGTTTGCGCGCTGCTTCTAGAAAGATCTTGAGTTTTTCAAGGTCCGTCGCTTCCGGCTTGATCTGAATGACGGAGATCTGGCTGAGAAATTCCCGAGCTGTGTTGGAAGTGGCGGATCCGGGATTAAACAGAAGATAGACTGAATCGCGCGTCCCAAATTCCAGCCGGTCGCCGCGTTCCAATTTCTGCCGCTGGATGCGCTCTCCATTCACAAACGTACCGTGCTTGCTGCCCAAGTCGAGGAGGAAAAATTCTCGCCCCTCCTGCATGATCTGAGCGTGGTCGCGGGATACGCGAGGGTCGGCAATCACCAGATCCTTATCCACCTTCCGTCCGACGGTGAACGGGGTGCGATCCATGACCAGATTCTTCTGCTCGCTGCCCTGCACGAAAACAAGGGCGGGCAATGCACCCGAGCCAGAACTGTGATGAGTGATTGCGGTCAGGCCCATGATATGGTCCTTTAGCGCGCGCTTTGCCTTCGCCAGAAACGCTAGGCAGCGCTCAGGAAGTAGTTCTCTCAGCCGCAATCAGACTACTCTGCGGCCGCGCCTTCCCGCAAGCCAGTCGGTTCGCTCATCCACGTATCCAGCAGGGCCAATCCGAAGATGAAGACCGGCACCAGGAAGTTTGAGTAGAACGGCATCGGCCAGACCCGCTGCCTGACCGCAGGCGTCAGCCAAAGGTAAGCGAGGCTCAGCCCCACCGTGGCGATCCAGGGCCACACCAGCAAAAAGCCACCCACCCTGCGAGCCAGTCGAACCGCCGGCAGGATGGGGTCGCCTGAACTCTCGCTGCGTAACAATGCCAAGATTGCCGGCGCCAGAAGCACTTGATTGTAGGGAGCGAACATGGGAACAATCACGACTGTCAGTGCCATTACCAGGGCGAACGCTCGTCCAAACGCCGCACTGCTGGCGAGCTCTCTACGTACTGGCCAAATGCACAGGGCACAGAACAGGACGCTCACGGCTTCCAGAATTCGCCCTGCGATGGATCCAAACGACCAGACGAGCACCGATTGATTCTGGGTGTAGCGGTGATATTGTCCCAAAGCCTCGGCGAACATCCGCAACCACCCCGGCAACAGCAGTTGCGCTCCCCCCAGCAGAAGCAGCATGACCAATCCAAACCCGAATACAAATCGTCGCCGCGAACGCCACGCGCTGCCCGCCCAGAGCAACAACCACAAGACCAGCGGCCAAGTCAGTTGCGGTTTGATCGTTGCCAGCGCCAGCAGTCCTCCCGCCAGGAGAAGCCATCCGCCAGCCAGGCATGCGCCACACGCCGCCAATAATCCTGCCACCAGCAGACTGAGTTGCTGCAGTTTGATTCCCTGCACCATCGGCAACCAGCCGAGCATCAGCACGATGAGAATCAGCCCTGTTCCGCGCGACAGTTTCCAGCGCAGAACATAGAGCCACAGCAAAACGGTGGACACTGCCAACACTATCAATAGGCAGCGCAAGGCCTTCTGCACCGTGTCAAATGGCAGATCGATTGAGGGCGCCAGCAGAAACACGACATAGGCTGGGTAAGCGAATCCCTGCTGGTCTTTGGGATCCTCAGCACGCGCTGGATCGAGCGGTCTTCCGTAGTATCCCAGCTGAATCTCGCGCGTGATCTCCGCGCTATAAGGGTTGCGGCCATGCTGCAGCAGTTCGCGGGCTCCCAGCCACCGAGGGTAGAGGTCCGATAGATTGCCGCGTGGCCGGTTGTGGGCAACGGCATCGGCGACCTGTTGCGCCCGCAGAATCCGGTTCATGTAGAACCACGTACTTGCCGAAGCAACCAGGGACAAGGCGAGTCCGACAACGAATGGCGGGCGCTTGAGCAAAAGAATGCTTTCCCCTTCAACCACCCCGACAACGACGGCAGACCAACCGCTTCATGTTACAACTGTGTGGGCAACAATCCACCTCATGCGATGGCGCATCGCAGTCTCGGCCGCAATCGGCTTCGCCAGTGGTGCATTCTGCTGGTTCCTGATGAAACGTCTTCATCAGGACGCCGCCGACTTCCGCTGGGCGCTGCATCTAGTGCATCTCCTGCTGGATCGGCAAAATCCCTACGATACGCCGTTCGAACAATATCCGCTGACGGCGGCGCTATTTGCTCTTCCCTTCGTGCGGCTACAACCGGAACTGGCCGCCGGACTGTTTTGGGGAATCAGTTCATTCGTTCTTGCTTTCGGTCTCACGCGTCACGGCTATATGCGGCTGCTTATTTTCTTCGCCTATCCCTATTGGGCCGGACTCCTCACCGTGCAATGGTCACCCATCATCGCGGCAAGCGGATTTTTTCCGTTGCTGCTGCCGGCGACCATGGCCAAACCCCAGGTGGGGTTACCAGTTTTTCTAACGCGGTTCAGCCGGCGCGGATTGTTGGCGTGCGCCGTGTTGGGCCTTTTGAGCCTCGTCGTACTGCCGAAGTGGCCCTTGCTCTGGTTTGGACAGCTGGGAAACTATCAGTACTTTATTCCGATCCTTGTTCTTCCGGGAGCGCTGCTCATACTTGCGCTGCTCCGATACCGCGATCGGGATGCGCTTCTTCTTTTCTTTTCCTCGCTCATGCCGCAGCGCTGGTTTTTTGACAGCTTCATTCTTTGGCTGATTCCGCAATCGCGCCGCGAAATTGTCTGGACCGTATTCTTCAGTTGGGGAGCGGGGATCTGGCGCTGGTATCACATTCCCTCGAGCTTCACCGAAGTTGGACGCTACACGGTAATCTTTCTCTATCTGCCCATGCTGGCCGTCGTGCTGCTGCGAAAGCGACAAAACCACGCGTCGGCGGCAAATGTTCCCGCCGGGCTGGCGCCCGTGTGAATGTTGGAGCGAGCTTGTTCAGACCGAGCTTGTTTTAGAGACCGAATCTCTTCAGTGGATATGGCAAAGCCCACGCCGATGAGCCCGCGTAACTGGCACTACTGGATCGGTCTACTGCTGGGTCTGGCTCTCATACCCGTTCTGCGGAGCCAGCATCTTCCGTTGAAATTCGATTGGATGGCTGCCGTTTCTATGTTGGCGCTTTCCCCCGTCGGAATTGCTCGTCGCTACCTGGGCGCTAAGCCGGCCCGAGAACCCGCCAATTCTTTCCAAGTACGAAAATGGAGACAGCGAAAGCGAACAGAATTAACGCAATCCAGCAAAATTGATCGACTCCCAAAGCCAAGAGCCATAGGAGCGGTGAGCAGAGCAATACGGAGGCGACCGCGAGGAAGAATGTTTCTGGCCAACCACCAGCATCTCCGCCCAGCACCGGTTCTCCGACCAGCAGCAACGGGAGCAAGAGTAAAGTCATGTCGTAGCTGTTTGCATAGTAGCTCGTAACCAGAATAACCACGATTGAGAAGGAAAAGGCTGCCTTGGCCGCTCGCTGCTCGCGCTGCCTCCACGATTCGGCTGCGATCACTACGCCAAGAGCAACACCGGCGATAAGGAGCCCGTGAACAACGAGCGAACGAGACTCACCACCCAAGAGCACTGCGAACATTCCGCGGAAATTCGGCATACTTTGAGGCTTTACTACCATCCCGAATCCCGGCACTCGGTTGAGGCGCCAAAGATATCCCGGATAAGCTAAGATGCCACTCCAGCGCACCATCCCAATCGAGGTCAGGAGACAGAGAAGGGCAGTGAGCAGAAATCCCAGCACAACCCTTCCCTTTCTTGCGAAGGCAAGCGTCAAAAGGAGGGGAATTATAAGATGGAATTTAAACAACCCCAACGCCATCACGGCGCCGCTCCGCACAGCGGCGCCCCTCAGCATCAGTCGCAAAGAGAAGGCCAAGATGATTAACAGCAGAATCGAATCTTGCCCCTGCAGCATATCAAAGCCGACCGGAAAGAATGCAAAGCATATGAGAGTTCGGAATACGTGAGTTTTCAGCATTCCGCACCCGCAAGTTGGAGGCGGCAACACGAATGGAAGTATTAATACCAGGGCGACTTTAAAAACGAGCCAAACCATCCAAGCGGTTCGGTAGTTCAGGTAGGCTAACGGCAGAAACAGCAGCGATTCGAACGGGGGACGAATGTAAGGCAAAGGGCCACGGCGAATTTTGACTTTCGACGCAAACTCTTGTTGCACTTTCCACTGGAGGACAGGATCGTACAGTCTGGCACTCTGTCCCCTCCTGACAATGCTGCCTGCGGTGTAGAAGGACGCGAAGTCGCCGTAGCCTTCAAAGATCGAACTTCGGACCCGCCAAAGTATACATGCGTTCAATGAGGCGAAACCAAGCAAGCAAATGATGCATGCCCGCAACAGCGGGCAGATCCCTCGGCGACTTTGCGAGGCGGAAGAGGAGGGCCTGGGCATTTGGCAGACGGCTCGATTCTATTCCGCGTTCAGTCCGTCGGGCTCGATTATTTTCTTCTTTTCCAAGTATCCGTCAATTTTAGGGCAACCAGGCGCGTCGGACGGCCCAGACTAGAGCAGTCGACGAGTTGGTAAGCGAGATAATTCTTTTTCTCCGAAATGCAATAAATTACGACTTTTCTTTCATACGGCAGGGTATTATTACCCTAGTCGAGTAGACATCCTCAGGAGATTCGTCCCAGAAGCTGCGGGTGTGTTCCACTCGATCTCGAAAATAAAAAAGGGCAGGTATATGGAGCTTGTACGCAGACTTTGGTGCGATCAGGAAGGACAGGATGTCGCCGAATATGCAGTCATGCTGGCGGTAGTCCTGATCATTGTCGTTGGAACTGTCCAGTTAATCGGATCCAATGCCAATAACGTATTCTCCTCTATCGCCAGTTCCATCCAGTAGCAAACAACTCGATCAAGGTATAAGACCGCGGGCACCGCTTTGAGCCAGCGCGAGAGTTTTGGTTTCTAAGGGAGCAGTATGAACCGCACACGTTTGTTGATGATCGGAGTCCTGGCGCTCGCGCTTGGCTTCCTTGCCAGTGTGTACGTCTATCGGAATCTACAATCAAGAACTGGCTCTGGCTCCGAATCCGGGGTCGACGTGATCGTTGCCGCGGACGACCTGCAGGTGGGGGCGAGGATCGAAGAGCATGACATAAAAATTATTAAGATTCCCGCGGCCGATCTTCCTCCCGGGGCGCCCCGGAGGCGTTCCGACGTGTTGGGACACGGTGTCATTGTCCCTATCTCGAAGGGCGAATTCATTCTGCCCAACCGGCTGGCGGGCGAGAATGCGGGGTCGGGGCTTCCCTCGCTCATTCCTCCCGGCATGCGTGCCGTTTCGGTGCGAGTGAATGAAGTCGTCTCGGTTGCCGGATTCGTGACGCCGGGGACTCGCGTTGATGTCCTGCTGACGGGAACACCGGGCGGGAGCGGCGAACAGCAGACTACGACCGTTCTGCAAAACGTCGCAGTCCTGGCCTCGGGCCACACCTTGGAACGAACCGCGACCGGCGAGGCCCAGACTACGGCCGTCATCACACTGTTGGTTTCACCCGATGATGCCCAGCGCCTTACCCTTGCCAGCTCGGAAGGGCACATTCAACTCGCGCTGCGCAATCCCCTCGATACCAAGCAGGACCAGGTTCCGTCCTCCAATTCCAGAGGCCTGTACCGGGGAGTCGCGATGCCGGCGCCCGTGCAACCGGTCGCTCATCACCTCGCCAACAAGAGAATCGCACCGGCTCCCCCGGCCTCTACCGGCGTCACCGTTGAGGTATACCAGGGCGACAAAAAGATGGATGTGGTCAAATTCCCAGACGAGAATTCCGAAACCAAGTGATGGGAAAGAATGCGATTCTCCAAGCGGCCTGGGCGCACTCGGGCAAGCTTCCTCACCGGGAGAGAAATCTGAAAATGAGAGTTCGCACATCGTTCCTTGGGACTTTGCTGGTCACGGTTGCGTTGGCACTTCCCGCGTTTTCAGAGATCATGCAGCAGGCGGATATAACGGGCCAGTCCCAAAGTTCCGCACCCAACAGCACCCAGACTACGACGCTACCGTCAGAGTCCCAGCAACCCCAGGGATCGGCTCCTTTGCGCGTTATGGTGGGCAAGTCGCTACTGATCAATACGACGGAGCGGCTCAAGCGCATCTCCGTCACCGACGGGGGAATCGCCTTCGCCCAAGTCATCACGCCTACGCAGATTCTGGTTCACGGCAAGTCTCCGGGAGAAGTTTCGCTCCTCATCTGGGATCAGCTGGAGCGCTCGCGCAGCTTCGATCTTCGGGTGGATGTCGACGTCAGCGCCTGCGCCGAAGAAGAGCATCGCGTCTTTCCCGACGAGCAGATTGCCGTCACGCCTTCGCGTGCCGCCGTGGTTCTCTCCGGACACGTTTCCACCGAAGACGTGGCCAAGCGCGCCGGAGAACTGGCCAGCGCCTATTCTCCCAAAGTCGTGAATGTTCTCACCTTCGGGCCAGTCGGCGCTCAGGAAGTTTTGTTGCAGGTAAAGTTCGCGGAAGTGGACCGCACTGCTCTGACTCAACTCGGGGTCAACTTCATATCCACCGGAGCCGCCAATACCGTGGGCACCGTGACGACAGGACAGTTCGGCGGCTTCGGTCCTCAGACCTTAACCCCCAGCAACCAAAGTGCCTCGGGTACTACAGTCGCCACGGCGCCCGCCACGACCATCAGCAATGTTCTGAACCTGTTTCTGTTTCGGTCTGACATCAATCTCGGGGCCACGATTCAGGCTCTTGAAACTAAGAATCTCCTCCAGATTCTGGCCGAGCCCAATCTGATCGCCGTGAATGGCAAGGAAGCCAGTTTTCTCGCCGGAGGTCAGTTCCCGTTCCCGATTGTGCAGCCGGGCGCGGGCTTTACCGCGGTTACGATCTCGTTCAAGGATTTCGGCGTTCGCCTGCAATTCACCCCCGTAATCATGCCGAACGGGAATATTCATTTGAAGGTCGCTCCGGAAGTGAGTACCTTGGATTTTGCCAATGCGTTGACCATCTCCGGCTTTACCGTGCCCGCGCTCAGCACGCGCAAAGCCGAAACTGAATTTGAGTTGCAGGATGGACAGAGCTTTGTGATCGCGGGTCTCATGGACAATCGAGTGACCGACATCTACAACAAAATTCCTGGCTTGGGCGACATACCGATCCTGGGAAATTTTTTCCGCAGCAAGAGCCTGCAGAAGAGTAATTCGGAACTCATGGTCTTGTGCACGGTGCACCGCATTTCTCCAAACGCGGAGCAGGCTGCCCCTCCCAAGAATCCGAAGCCGTTCATGGATACCGAAAAATTCGACAAAAGAAACTAGGGAGAGATTCGGCGAAGCACACCGAGTGAGGCAACGGTTCGGAGGGAATTAGAAAAACGCAGGTCGTTATGCCAGAGTTATCAGTCGTCATCGTGGCTACGGACAACGAGCAACGCGCGGTGTTGCAAGTGCTCGTCGACGGTACAAGTGTGGCGCGCACTGTCCACACTTGTGCTAGCTTTCCGGTGTCCGCCTCCGATCCTGTGACTCGGCGCGTGCGAACCGCCAATCCCGACGTGACTCTGGTCGATATCCCTGCCGATAATCCCCCTCTGGCTCTGCGAGCCATCGAGCTTTTGCATCAGGAGATGCCCGACGCCGCGATCTTTGCGATCGGCAATTTGAACCAGGCTCAGGTCATCGTCAATGCCATGCGGGCCGGCGCTCGCGAATTCATTGAACGACCCACCACTACCAGCGATATGCTCGAGGCCTTCGTCCGCCTCACAGCCGCGCAGCGCAGAGGTCAAGAAGGCATTCGCGGCAAGGTTTTCTCGGTCATCAACGCGAAGGGCGGGAACGGCTCGACCACGGTGGCCGTTAATCTCGCGCTCGCTCTGCACTCCGCCTATGGACAAACTGCGCTTGTGGACTTGGCTCCTCTCGGCCATGCGGCGCTGCACTTGAATCTCAAGCCCGTCTTCAATGTGGCCGACGCTACCCGCAATCTTCACCGCATGGACGCTTCCCTGCTCGA
>PLEA01000618.1 GCA_003136335.1 Acidobacteriaceae bacterium
CGAAAGGGATCGTCATCGACGTAAGTGGAAAGAGCATGCGAATGCCGTGTTCCGCCGCCGGCTCCGGAAGGAAAGGATGTCCGCGAACGGCGATGATAATCCTGTCGATGGCGATGGATGCGGGGACAGCGCCGATAATATTACTGATGGTTACGATGAATTGCGTCTTGGAAATCGCCTGAAGACTGGCCATGTGATCTTTGGCGGGATCTTCCATGGCATCCACCAAGGTAGCAGCGGTCACGGCGGGCATTTTGGAGGCCAGCAGGAATCCGCCAGCCTGCATCAGCAGGAAACTGACAACATAGTTCAGCGAATGGGCAATCGCCAAAAGTAGAGGAGCATGAATCACCGCTGCCAGAGAGTATTTGAACAGCGCGGTAAAGGATGTGATCACACCGGCTAGCACCGCCCCCAAGCCCATTACCCTCCATTGCCCGGTATTTTGGGCGATATAGTGTTTGCCGACGCGTCCTGTTCTCTCGACGACACTGCGCGCCACCCGACGCGTGCTGGCGCTCACCACGCTTACGATGCGTCGCTGAGAGGCGAAGCCATGAACCACGGCGACAGCAAGTTTGCGTGCGTCCGTATCGGGGCGCTCCAGGGTGATCACCTGTTGCATTCGGCCAAGAAGAGACCGCAGGAGACGCACGCGAAAAATGAGATTTGCAGAAGAGCCGCGATCCGCAAGCGACTGGTTCACCGTCTGCAACTGCGCTTCGCAGGCCGCCCGCTGTTCTTCCCAAAGATGAAAATCTTCGGGATGTCGAATGACATGCTCCACGACGGAAGGCAGATGAAAGAAGGCGGACTTGGTAATGTCCTCGTCGTCGGCGAACGCGATCAAGTCCCGCGACAGAGCAACATTGGTAGCGCGCAGAGCAAGAATCTTGCAGGAGGCCAGAATCGAGAAAGTCGACGGTCGAAAAGTATCAGCCCACGAAGCGACCAGCGATTGGGGCAACGAAGCCACCCAGCGCGCATCGGATTCCTTCAGGTTCAGGGAATCCATCAACACATAGAGGTCGCCTTCCACTTCGTCCACAGGCAAAAGATGCCGGACTGCCCTAGCCAGCAGCTCCCGAACCAGAAAGGCTTCATCCGGCAATCCTGCTTCGGAAATGACCCGAACATAAGAATGATGAGACCAGAAGTCGCGAAGCGTGGAACGAATGGAATCGCTGCAGGCGTGGGACCCAATCGCCAGAGTCATCTCCAAAAGGGTTTCCGTTCGGGATTCCACCGGCACACTCAGGATCTTGCGAAGAAGGCCGTACACACGAGTGGCCCGCTCTCGAGTAGAGAGCGACTCAAGATTTGAGAGATTGTCTATTGGAATGGGAATACGCGCTCCACTTCTCCCGAAAAAGCAGAGAATATGCCGCCATTAAAAAAGGGTAACAGCGTGTTCGGGATAATTGAAGTCGATGGGCCTTGGAGTCAACATGGGTAGTAAGTGCCATGGTGCAGGAGAGTGTCGACGCCTTCCACCACACAGCTGATGTCGCCTTTGTCGCATGCCCCGCGTATTCCCACCCTTTTGGCTTGGTCTGCGAGTTGCGGGGACATGTGCAGGGTCACCATGAGAATCGGAACTTCTGGAGTTCGTCGTCGGATCTCTTTGGCGGCATCCAAGCCGTTCATTTCGGGCATGTGGAAATCAAGCACGATCACATCGGGTGCGGTTTGCTGGGCTCTCTCTATCGCTTCTCGACCGTTGGACGCCTCACTGCAGACCCTCCATGACTCCTGTTGTTCCAAGAGCGTTCGCAGACAGCGCCGCATAAGGTGGCTGTCGTCTACGACGAGGATTCGGACGGGCGAGGTTTTTTGCCTTTCGTCCACTAAAGACATAACTAAAAGTTACGAGGCAAGACCGAACCTGTCTATACCCCGCATCGCGTAGGCTTGTCGCCGGTTTTCCAGCCCTCATCCATTCTCTTAACGGTTTCGGGGTAGACGAGGAGGAATATAGGGGACTGCCGGTCAGTGGCCGGTGAAGAACTCCGTTCATATCAGGAGCCGTAGCGGCCTGTCCGGGGAAGGTGCTGACTCCAGACCCGGCGAGGATGAGGCGCAGTGTGCTTTGATGTTGGTAGAGGGTCACGGACTGAAATCCCTTCTTGACCGTGGAACTGATGATGAGAGAGTAGCAACCTGTCCGCCGCCGTGTTCCACATCGGAATCAAGTCCTTCATCGAAGGTGATGATCAGCAGGCCGCCATTTTGAAACGCGGAATTGGGCCCTATCTGCTTGTACGCGCTTGATCCGGCTGTTTTGTGAGATCGAGTCCAAACTGTGGATGCTCATAAGTCCCTGTGATATGTATGGGTACGACTTCACCCTTCTTCTTTTTCCTGAAGAACGGATCCATGGCTTTGAGCAGGAACGACTTCATGCCGGTTGCAGTCTTCGAAATTTTTGTGTCAACTCGCATCCTGCCATGCAAATCGATCCTTTCGTTCAAAAGATCGTACGTGCCATACATGCGGGCCTTGGCGCCAGGAACGCCAAATGAAAGGTCGGAGAATCTGGCTACTCCGCCTTCGAGCACGACTTGCCCCGTCAGATCGGTGAGCACAGTTTCGGCGTCTTCCATTTTTTCGCCTCGGGCCCCAGCGCTCAATTCGTTTACGTTTTTCTGCGTTTCCGGCGTGAAACTGCCGTCGTCGATGCCAAAAGTGCTCTGCAGCTTCACTCTCTTTAGAAACGGTTCCTTCCCTGGCGGAATCTCCGCCTTGGACTTGAACGCGACCGCTCCGGACATGGGCGAGTGAGGGGCTTTGACAAACAAGCCCAGGATGTCCTCGATTCGTCCGTGCCGTTCAATGAGATCGAGCCGTGCAGATTTGCCTTTGCTTCCTTGTGTTCCGGCGATGCTGCCTTCCACGACGAGGTGGGTTCGGCCGAAATGGGGGTCGACATGTTTCAGGAACGTGTCGCCGTGAATCGCGTCAACGAATGCGCTGTATTGGGTCCCGAGTTCAACTTTGTGGCCGCCCGACTTTACTTCGAAGTCAGGAACTTCGATGGCGCCCGCGATGTCGATGTGCTTGAGGAGCCCGCCGAATTTTCCTTTGGATGCGAGCATCCCAGCGATGCCCTCGTAAACGCCAAGGTCCGCCTGATCAAAGGTGTATTCACCGGAAATCGGAGTCTCGCCCGGATTCTCTCTGATCCAAGCGCCGAACTTTCCGCGGGTTGCGATTTCGCCCGGAGGTTCGGGGTTGTGAAACTTTAAGTCGTAAGCGATGGGACTGCCCCACTCAATGTCGTGCAAAAGGCCCTGGTGCACTTCAAAGCGTAGGGGTTTGTTATTCGGCCCATCGGCGAACTCTACCACCGTTCCGTTAGCAACAATCTCATCCACGACAAGCTTGGAGTGCTGCGTATCAAAAGTAAAATTGCTGCCGAAAGGCGGAATGAACACATGTCCGCCTTCGGCCCTAATGCGCGGAACATGCTTCGTGAGAATCCCGGAATAGCTGCCTTCAATGGTCAACTTGTCGATGGTAATGAGAGTCCACTTGTCGGAACCATGATGAAACTCGATGCCCTCGAGGATGCATCCCGGAAAAGGAAAATAAGTGCGATGAGAACTTCGGATAGTGACTATGCTGTCGCTCGCTTCCGCCAGATCTTCCACGACCGACTTTTCGGTAAACGGCCAAATCCGGTTCCAAAATATCGCCGCAAGGCAGGCCGCAATACACACCGCGATTGCCGCAATGATGATTATTGTCTTGCCGCCAGAAAATCGTGGGAATGTGTGACGAGTCTTACCGGACCCCGTGAGCGGAGCGGGAGCACTTGTAAGGGCGGGCGAGGTCATGAGGTGCGCACTCCAAAATGCGTGTCAAATAGTGGAAAGTTGGTCGCAGCGATTCTAAGCGCGCCCGCTTCCGTTGGTCCTCGAAGCTCGTTTGCTTCCGGTAGTGCTTCTGCGAGAGCCCGTGTGCGACTTTGCCGTGCGAGTTCGCTTCTGTGGCTTGGCAGGACGCTGCTTCGTCGTTCGATTCTGGCCAGCGGTCACGGGGCTCTGCTCTTTATCGGCGGACCCCGGATGGACAGATTGCGGCTTCGATAGCGAGTGAGATTCTTTCGTCGTTTGGTCCATCGTCAGCATATGAGTCATGTTCGCCAGGGTTCCGGCGGCTTGGCCCAGCCTACGCGCTACCGCGTTTAGTAATGGTTCTTGCGCATCTCGTTTTCGAGTCATTAACCTCCAATCGCCAGCGTTTTCGACCAGCAGATTCTCTAATCTCCTACGAACGAAATCCCGGCGCTCGGCCGGGACTCTCTGAACTTGCTCCAATACACTTTTGCATCTACCAGCGAAGCGCGCACGGCGCGGCTTTGCTTTACAGACTTAGTTGCTGCAGAACGCACGAAGGTTGGGAGGAAAGACAGTCCAACGGGGCAGGAACGCGACATCAGCCTCTGAGAAACGCTGCACCTCCGCTTATCCCGAAAAAAAGCCGCACAGCAGTGAGCTGTGCGGCAAGAGTCGGGATGCATTCGAGGGTGAAGTCGGAAACTCGGTTGTACGGTAAACTTGTCCGCGTAACCTCCGCGTAACCAAAGACAGAGTACCCACGGTTCAATTCCGCGGGAATGGCCCTTCCGTGGCATTACGACAGTCACCTTCCTGGGCGCTCGAAATAATCGCGGCGAAGTAGGAACGTGACAGTGGGCGGGTTTGCACCCCGCTGTGTGTAACTCCTCCGGAACATATTTTGTGCAAATGCTTGCGCGGTCTGCTAGCATGTTGGCACACAAAGTCCACATCTCCTTCGTTTTGTGAAGGATTAAGCACTTGGCAACGGCACTGAAACTGCGTCTACGGTGCAGGGAAGTGTCATCGGTCTACTCCCCCGGGCCAGACTTTCGAAGGTAGGTAAGAAGTTGTCGAATATACCAGGGAGCGTCGAGACCATACTCCGGCGCCGTCCGACCCGCCGCCATCGCCGCCATCGCCGGAATCGCCTGATTCGCCGTTTCCTGCTGGTGTTGGTCTCTGCAGGTTTGGCCTTCGGGTTTGCCTCCATTGCACTTCGGCAGCTGAGTCCATCACAGTTCCGGGCGTCCACGTCTGCGGCGCCAGATCGTCCGGCGGTCGAGGCGAGTCGCAACATTCTTTTGCTGACTCAGCAGGAATCCTTGCGCCAGATCGAGAACCGTCCGGTCTATTCCTATTCCGTGGTGCCAGGTGGAGTGAGAGACGCACGCGAGTTGAAGTGGGTGGCACAACATGACCCGGTTGTCGCGTCTCACTACGCAGGGTTCGACTACGATCATGCCCAGAGCGTTCGTCTGATGTTGGCGCGCACCGCCTATATTTCTTACCGTATCGGCAACAAGGTCTATTGGACGCGTCACAAGGTCACGCTCAAGAAGGGGGAGACCGTGATCACCGATGGAAAAATGACGGCGCGCTCTCGCTGTGCCAATCGCGTCGAAGAAGTTCCGCAAGAAGCGACTTCCTCTTCAGAACCGCCAGCCGCAACATTTGACTCGCCTGCTCTCCCCGCCACGGGTACCGCTCTCTCGAATCCTCCGCTCCCCTTCGAGTCCGCATTCAACCGTCCCGGAGTGGGACCCGCCTTGCCCTTGAGTTTGTATGATCCGTTCGGCAACGGAACGTGGGTTCCGATCACGCCGCCGCCGCTTCCCGGTGTTTGCGGTGTAGGAAAGAATAAGACGGGCACCGGCGGCACCCTGGTACAGGGATATCCCTGCGCCAGCGGTGGTGGAGGCGGCGGAGGCGAAGTCCCTGAGCCCGGTACGTGGCTGCTGGTCGCCTCTGGCCTGGCCGCGATGTACTGGAAGACCCGCCAAAAGCTTGCCCGAACTTAGCGTCAGAATCACGCTTGTCGGCATCAGCCTCCCTCATATTCTGCACTCGCTTACGCTCTTTCTCGAGCCTTCACACAGCCCGATATTTTGGGGGACATTCTGAAGCCAATGACGCCCTAGCCTGAACCGTTAGTACTAATACCAACGTTAGTCCCTCGTGCGTTACTCGCTGCTACAATCCCGCTACAATCAAACCATTCGCAGCTTCCAGGCGCAGGTATTGATGCACAGATTTTTGCGAACTATCGAGAGTCGGCTGCTTCTGGCCGCGCTCTGCGGCCTGCTCGCCGCGTCGTCGCTGCTGGCGCAGACCTCGTTTGCCCAGACCACGATTCGCACGGTGAAGGTACTCGACAGCAAAGACGCGGTCGAGATCGAAGTGGAAGCCAGCGACCGGATTGTTCCGCAGACGCAAGTCTTGACCGGCCCCGATCGTNNGTGGTCGACTTTCCCAATGCCGTTCCCAGTAACCAGTTGCGCAGTCAATCCGTAGATCGGGGAGAAGTGAAAGACGTGCGTGCCGGCCTGTTTCAGGGCAAACCCCCGGTCACGCGGATCGTGCTCGATTTGAAAACCGCACAGTCGTACCAGGTTTTTCCCTATGGCCGCACCGTCATCATCAAGGTGATGGGCGGTGGCGCTCCCGATCCTTCCTCTGGAGGCAACAATTTTCCTTCTGGACCGGCAACTCGCCCCGGCCTGGTAGTTGCGAATTACACGACTAGAGCGGAACCCGCGAACGTTGAGAATTCTGCCAAGCCTCTGCTCGACGTTTCTTTTCGTGATGGACTGTTGGGGATCAGGGCTAATAAGGTAACGCTGTCTCAGGTCTTGTTCGCAGTGCAGCAGCGCACCGGCGCCGAAGTCTCGATTGTTGCCGGAGCTGAGCAGGAAACCGTAGCCGCCGACATCGCGCCCGCGCCTGCACCCGAGGTTCTGGCACGGCTGCTGAATGGTTCCAGATTTAATTTTCTGATTCTGAGCGCGGCGAACGACCCGCGGCAACTGGATCGCGTGATTCTCAGCCCTCGCGCCGATGGCGGCGTCATGCCCTTGCCTCCGGTGCAGATGCAGAATGACAATGCGGATAACGATGACGCTTCCTCGCCTCCGCCCGTGCCACCGCAGCCCGTCAATCCTTCACCGGCGCAGAATCCGCCCGGACCTCAGCTTGAAATGAAATCCCCGCCGGATAACAACGCTCCCAACCAATAAGCTCGCTGGAAAAGCTAGCAATAAAGGATCTCACGCCTGTGTGCGCCTATGGCGGCGTGATCAAACGGATCGGGACGGGAGAGGAACCCGTGACCGGACTGCCTGGAGTAGAGCTGCCATTACCGCATCCCGCCACGTTTAAAATGGTCACGTCGATATTTCCGTATTGATCAATGCTGTTGATGAAGACCTGAAGAAAACCAACGAAGGTTACAGAATTTGTCGTACCGGCATTGGCGAGAGTCTGCCTGTCGAAGATTGGCAAGGAAACAATCGAATTGCTGCTGCTGATGGGTTTGCCGGGTCTACCCGCAAGACTGCTAAGCGGATTACTACTTCCGGCGAGAATCTGGAAGGGATACGACGACAACACCATTGTGTCCTGACCGTCTGGCTGACGGTCGGTGGGATCTCCTTCTTGAATCAGGCATTTCCCACCATTCAAGCTGTCGCCGGAAAAAGCTGGATTTTCTCCCAAATCGATGGTGTTCTGACTGGCTACGCCACATTGGTAGTTAGTAGAGGAGTCGCAACCCGCAATTGCCTGCGCGTAGGTCGATGCCCCAGCGCACGAGGGGACAGCATTGACAGCCGTTCCTACTAATCCAGGAAGGTATTCCAGATTGGGCATTCCCACATCGATATGCGTCGTCCGGACGTGATTGGCCAGCGCAGGATTGTCTCGCAACCCGCAAGAAGACCCGCTATAGGAACAGTCCGGGACCAACCAAAACCGTTCGCCAATTACACCGCTATTATTGCCATTCACTGAGATTCCTGGGTGTGTAATCGACCCATCTGCGGTGCTAACCAGAGTGTTGCATTGCCCGCGGCCTTGGTCGCAATTTAGATTCGGGTTCAACGGATCCCGGTTAGGCACGACCCAGGGCTTCACGCAGCGAGGCTGAACTGGAATGATCGTGCCACCTGGCGCAAAGGCTCCCGAATGCGAAGGATTAAACACCTCCGCCGTGGCCGTAGCGCTCACCGTGTTCGCAGCTCGAGACCAAATCCGGGAAAAGAACGTAGGCAGGCTGGTGCGTGTAACTTGCACAGTCACGAGTGGGTTGACGCCGAGTTGGTCATCGCCGACAACGGCGGTGCAATCCGCAACACCGGACCCCGATCCCGAAGAGTACGTGACGCTGACGGTTGGCGAGATGCCGGCGACGCTGTTTTCTTGCGCCGCCGCTTTGGCGGTCAGACTGGCGAGGCTGGTGTCGCCGCCGCAGATTTTAGACCACGAAACAGCATCATTATCGGGACCGGCTGTCCCCGTCACTCCGGAAATTGAGATCACTCGGGCGGCAGCGAGTGCGCCCGCATCGGCGGATCTTTGCGCTTCCTCTTTTGCCAGATACAAGGTCACCACATCGATCGACAGAGCGGCCATGGCGATGATGGCGACCATGGCCAGCGCCACCAGCACCATGGTGATGCCAGACTCCCGGCGGCGAGAGGGGCACGGATAACGAAATCTGCGGATTGCGGGCGATTTCATACCGTTCTTCAATTTTCGTTCATCGCTACAGCAGCGGCGGAGATCGTGCTTGGCAGCGTAGCGGTCCTACCCAGAAGACTCGAGACGCGGCCGAACCGCCACGGATAGGCATACCGAATACTGACGCAGGTTCCTACGATGGCTGTCTGACCCCCAGGATTTCGGGACGTGCAACTCACGGACGGGAGAACGGCTCCGGTTGCGGGAAAATAATATCCCCGGTTGATAACAATAGTCAGCCCTCCGGCGAGACAGCCGTTTCCGCTGGCGGTCGACGTCCATGTCAATTGAACAGGCGAACCGCTCAGCGTGATGCCGCAGTCATTGATCTTATTGGCGAGCAGATAGGAGTCAACCACCTGGAATGCGTCACGGACTGACATCGGCGAAGACGATTGCAAATCATTAGCGGGGTCCGCAGCCGCCGCGCGTGCTGCGTCGCGCGCAACGTTGTTAAGTTTCTGTTTGAGTGTAAAAGCGTGGCTGAAGTCGAAGATGCCCACCACAAATACCACCAGCAAAGGCAGAGACACGGCAAACTCCACCAGCGCGGCGCCGTTATCGCGCCATCCCAAGTTGGCCAAGCCGCCAATCCAATTCCGTGAATGGGGCCAACGGATCACTGGTTCTCCATTCGAACGCGTGCCGAGGCAGTCAGCCAAATTTTCTGCTTGTTCAGAGAAGTAAAAGGCAACCAGAACTGGAATGGATATTGAAACGAAACGGACACGCCGCAAACTCCTGCCGCGCCCGTGAGGGGGGACGCCAATTGGACGGGTGCGCAGACATTAACGCTGCCGGAAGTACACGTCACCGCAGTTTGGGAGCAGGAAGTGAAGACGGGTAGCGGAGAGCGTTCCTGTGTGGGATCCAACTTCGACGCGCGCATGGCGGATTGTACTGCATTGACTGCATTCGTCTCGTACTGCGAAAGGGTGCTTGCGGTGCAGGTTGTGCAATTGGGAGCGGCCCCGGCGCGCGCACCTTCCTGCGCGGCACGCGTGATCGCACCGTAAATGCTGAACGCCTGCCCGAACCAGAAAATTCCCAGAAGGACCATGAACATCAACGGCAACACGGCGGCGGCTTCCGCAATCTCGGCTCCGCTGCTTTCGGCGGCAAGCCCTCGGAGAATTGCTCGGAATGAATGCAACATACTAGGCTACCACTCCCAGTTTCCAACAAATTCCATACAGCAGTACGGTGAACGCCAGCGCAACTCCGTATGGAACTTTCAGCGAGTCCGGATTATCGAGCGAGACCTGGGTTCCCGGCAGCCGGAAGGTCACCAGCGAAATCAGGATGTGCCCGATGTTGCGAATCGTTTGCCGCGTTCGCCTTTTATAGATCACCAGAGCCACCGCCATGACGCCTGCCACCAGAATCGATGCCAGCAACAGAGCGACCAGCAGCCCCGGTCCCGTGAAGGCGCCCAGCGCCCCCGCCACCTTCCAGTCGCCCGCGCCCAAGCTGCGCAGAAGCACGAACGGCAGAAGCAATGCCAATCCAAGCGCCGCGCCCAGCAGGGAAGCTTTCAGTCCCGGCCAGCCACTCAGAACTGCGTTCGCAATAACCCCGACCAGCAGCGCCGGTACGGTCAGCCAGTTTGGGATGCGCCGCCAGCGCAGGTCCGTCCATCCCGCGCCCACCGCCAGAATCATGGCCCCCGCCAGAACCACCGGTTTCAAATGGACCTCAAGCCGAGCCGAGTGGGAAACGGTGGTCCAGCGCTTTCCCCATGATGATGATGATATTGAAAAAGATCCATTTTGTGACGGTTCAGAAACAGCCAGCGAGGGATTGGCTTTCCGCCGCTTTCACCATTGCTCCGGCAAAAGCGGCCTCTCGGGCGGATTTTCACATAGCAGCAAAGCGAAGTCAACAAATGCGTTGCTGCCGATCTTCCGGCCAGGACCCTCTCCCAGCGAGAGGCCGATGTATGAAAATAAAAGGCCCGGAACGCGTCCGGGCCCTCGGAAAAACTGTGAAACGATTACCGATTGAACGCAGGAGCCGAGTTGTGCTCGGCGACAATCTTCTTAGCGTTGTCCGCCAGAGCCTTAGCCTGAGGCAGCAACTCAAGTCCCTTGACAACTTCCGGATCGGACTCGGCGCGAACCTTCATGCCCTCATCCTGCCCAAAGGCATCGGTGAAAATCTCCGACTTGATGTTCGACTTGATCCAGTCATTGTTGTCCATCAGCTCGGCCTGCGTGTAAGGAATGCTGGCCTCATCCAAAGACTTACGGAATTCCACCAGAGTCGCGTCGTCGACTTCGAAGCTCTTCGTGGGTTTGTGGTTCACCACATAACGCTTGGCAAAGTTGAAGAACGCATAGTGCTGCAGCAGCGTGTCTTCGAAGTGATTGCCCTTGACCGGAGGAATGTTGACGTCGGGAGTAATGCCGCCTCCGCCGTAAACCGTCCGCCCGCTGTCGGTGAGCTTTACTTCGCGGTTGGCCGAGTTCGAACTGTCGGCGCTGTCGCGGTTGTAGTAATAATCGTAGAGCGAGATGTTGCTGTAGTCGCGCTGGATCAGACGGCCGCTCGGAGTGTAATAATGAGCCGTGGTCAGCGCCAGCCCGGTATTTTCCGAAAGCGGATACACCGTCTGCACCAGACCTTTGCCGAAGGTCACTTCGCCCGCGATCAAGCCGCGGTCGTGATCTTGAATCGCTCCCGAAACAATTTCCGCCGCCGACGCGGTCTGCCGGTTCACCAGGACAACTATCGGATAATCCTTGCCGCCATTGCCGTGCTGCGCCACGTAACGTTTCTCGGCAGATGCGCGGCCGTGGTGCGAGACGATGAGCTGCCCCTTTTTCAAGAATTTATCCGCGACGCCCACGCCTTCACTGAGCAAGCCGCCAGGATTAGAGCGCAGGTCGAGGATCAGGCCCTTGAGATCGCCGAAGGAATCGAGCGCGTCAGAAACCTCATGTTCGGTCGTTTCATTGAAGCCGTTAACGTGCATGTATCCCACACCCGGCTTGATGAGGAAATGGACGTCTACGCTGTAACGCGGAATCTCGTCGCGGACCAGAGTAAACTCCATCGGCTTCTCGACGGCTTCGCGCGAGATGCTGATGTGAACCGTGGTTCCCTTCGGCCCCTTCAGCAGATCGGCCACGTCGCCCGTACTCATGTTCTCCGTTGACTTGCCGTCGACGGCGATGATCACATCACCGGGATGAATGCCGGCCTTGTACGCCGGCGTGCCCGTGAAAGGATAGATCACGATTACTTTATTATTGCGCGGGCCTACGGTCATACCCACGCCGTAGTACTTGCCGCGCTGGTCTTCGCGCATCAGCGCGTACGATTTGGGATCGAAGAAATTCGAGTGCGGATCGAGCGCGTGCAGCATGCCGGGGATCGCGCCGTTGTAGATGGCCTTGTCTGCGTTCACCGGTTCGGCGTAATTATCCTCGACGAGCGCGTACACGTCGGTGAACTGCTTCAGGCTGTCCTTGACCTCGGAGTCGCCGGTCATCGACGACTGCTGGCCGGAACGCTGGGCAAACAGAATTCCCAGGAAGCCGCAGGCAAGCAGGAAAAAAACTACCAGGAAGAGTGAACGGCGTGAACTACGAGCCATCTGAGATTTCCTTCGTTGAGGGCGTACTTCCACCCCAGCTACCGCGCTGAATACAAACAGTATATCACTACCGCAGAATGCCCAGGACCGGGGATTGTCACCATTGGTAACCGGCCCTGGAAAGCGGTCTGTTTATCAGATGCAACGGGGG
The DNA here is from genome assembly GCA_003136335.1 of Acidobacteriaceae bacterium. The sequence continues at coordinate 12,326 of PLEA01000618.1, forward strand.
AAAGATTAGGTTCCCGCGAAGAGAAAACAACTTGTTTCAAGGCCTCGCGACGACGGGCCGAGCGCTAAAATCCGGGCTGCGATATACGGTCTTGCCGTGAAGGAACGGGTCGACGACCGCGCCAACGCCAGCGCCCACAGCCCCAAAACAGCGGCACAAAGACAATCACGTCGAACACGCGGCCAGCCCCGCCCGCGCTTCCATTGGCCGCTCCCGCAATCGCACCGGCACCCGCTCCAATGAAGAAACCTGTCCTGGCGCTGTGGTGTCCCAGGCGTACTTCTCGGATTTCCTCTCGCCGATACTGTCGATATCCCAAAGATGTGCAAGAGCAACCCAGCCAATCGTCGGCGACGTTTTCAAGTTTGCAGTGTCCAAATGTGCGATGGTGCTTTAGCGTGATTTTAATCTTGGTTCCCGCGAGAATGCCTTTAAGAACTTGCCGGTCTCCGGAAGGTTGGCTGCTGTTTCCGGCTTGTGCTGCGTTCGACACCAACAAAACCGCAAAAACTGCCAAGCTGCATCGCGCGAACAGAACAACCGTGGACATGGGACGCATTGGTTTTCACCTCACGAGCGAGTTTCGATTACGAAATAGCTGCAAGAGTCGTGGCAGGTGGGAAGAGCTAAGGGACCGCGGTCCTGCCGGGTGACGGCGCAGCCAATGCTTCCATGTCAGGCGGTTGAGCGGTCAAGACCGGCGTTGTCGAGACCGACGGTTCTTTCTGACTTTCCTTCGTCCGGGAAGGCGAACGGAGATTCCCTTCCTCATCATCGTCGGGCCCTGATGGCGGATAAAATCTTCTGCGCTGCATAAACGGATGCGATCCGACATGGGCCGC
>PLEA01000384.1 GCA_003136335.1 Acidobacteriaceae bacterium
AAGGCTGGCCGCTCCGAGGCCGCGTCTCGCGCCGCGGCATCGCATACGGGTGCCCTCACAGGAAGTGACGAAGTTCTGGATGCGGCGTTTCGACGCTGTGGCGTCTTGAGAGTGCACAACATTGCCGACCTCTTCTACATGGCAGAAACTCTCAGCAAGCAACCTCGACCCAAAGGGCCGCGGCTCACGGTCGTAACCAATGCCGGCGGACCCGCCGTTCTCGCGACGGATGCGCTTATTGCCAATGGCGGTCAGCTGGCCACACTCTCCGAAGAGAGCTTACGGGGTTTGGATCAATTTCTGCCACGGCATTGGAGCCACAACAATCCAATTGACATTCTGGGGGACGCCGATCCCGAGCGTTATGCGAAAGCGTTAGAAATCGCGTCGAAAGATCCCAACAGCGACGGTCTGCTGGTGATCCTGACGCCGCAAGGAATGACGGACCCGTCTGAAGTCGCTCAACGCCTGCAACCCTATGCCCAGGCCTCTGGAAAACCTCTGCTCGCAAGTTGGATGGGAGGGATCAGCGTCGCCTCCGGAGAGAAAGACCTAAATACCGCAGGCATTCCGACCTTTCCTTTTCCCGACACTGCCGCGCGCGCTTTCACTTATATGTGGCGCTACAACCATAACCTGCGCGGCCTCTATGAAACTCCAACGCTGGCGGAACCTCTGGAGCCTGAGGGCGCCTCTCGGAGCCGCGCGGCAGAGGTTATCGATAAAGCCCGGAGCCTAGGGCGGGTGCTGCTCACAGAACTCGAATCGAAGCAAATTCTATCGTATTACGGAATTCCTACAGTCGAAACCCGAGCCGCCAAGAACGAAGACGAAGCGGTGAGACATGCGTCGGAGATCGGTTATCCCGTCGTGCTGAAGGTTTTCTCCGAGACGATCACGCACAAGACTGATGTCGGCGGCGTCAAGTTGAATTTGCAAGATGAGCAGTCGGTACGATCCGCTTTTCGCGGGATAAAGTCTTCCGCCACAGAAAAAGCCGGTGCTGACCAGTTCCTGGGCGTTAGCGTCCAACCCATGGTGCGGATCGAAGGCTACGAGTTGATCCTCGGGAGCAGTGTGGATCCCCAGTTTGGGCCGGTGATCCTGTTTGGCTCCGGCGGCCAATTCGTCGAGGTCTATCGAGACCATGCAGTGGCTCTTCCGCCGCTCAACAGCACGCTTGCCCAGAGATTGATGGAGCAAACCCACATTTTCAAAGCGCTCAAGGGCGTTCGCGGACGTCTGCCGGTTGACTTGGTTGCTCTGGAAAACCTGATGGTCCGTTTCAGCCAGTTGGTGGTGGAGCAGCCTTGGATCGCAGAAATTGACCTTAATCCTCTGCTCGCCTCGTCGGAAGGTCTGTTGGCTCTAGATGCGCGGGTGCTCTTGCACGACCCGAGCTTGCGTCCAGATCAACGCCCAAAGCCGGCCATCCGTCCCTATCCGTCGCAGTACGTTTCACAATTCAGCATGAAGGATGGCACGGAGGTCACGCTCCGGCCGATCCGCCCCGAAGACGAACCGCTGATGGGCAAATTCCATGAGACGCTTTCTGACCGTAGTGTCTATATGCGATACTTTTCCTCACTCAGCCTAAGCTCACGTGTGGCGCACGAGCGTCTGGTTCGCATTTGTTTCGTGGACTATGATCGCGTGATGGCTCTGGTGGTGGACCACAAAGACAAGGCCACAGGCCAGCATCGGATTCTGGGGGTCGGCAGGCTGATCAAGCTACACGCGAAGAATGAAGCCGAAGTTGCCATCTTGGTGTCCGATCAGTGCCAGAAGCAAGGCCTGGGAATCGAATTACTGCGCCGCGTGGTCCAGATCGCGCGCGACGAGAGGCTAGGCCGCGTCTCCGCTGAAATGTTGGGGGACAATTTGACGGTGCAAAGCATTTTCAAGAAAGTTGGGTTTCGTCTGCGACTGCTGGCCGACCCCTCTTCGATATCGGCGGTGCTTGACCTCTGACTCCTGTGACGCCATTCACAATCCACTGTAACTACCCTCATAGCTTCCTCCTATCCGGACGAACTACAACGAGAGCGAAAGCAGTGAGCCATGTTCCAATCTTACGCACTACCGACAGAGCGGGAGGAAACAACCTCCACGATGAAAGCACTGGGTTTTTACGGGCCGGGTCAGATCGGCCTGGAAACAGCGCCTATCCCGAGGCCCGGAGCAGGCGAGGCGGTAATTCGTGTCATCCTCACGTCGAGCAAGCTGCCCAGGCGCAACTCGCACTGCCTGAAATTAAGTGGAAAAGCTAAATCGTTTACCAGAGGTGACTCGCACAATGGAGGACCAACTGTGGGCACCGGTCCTCGTTTCTACTGACCTCGGCCTTGGGGTCACTTGCTTATCCGACCATCTTGAACCTTAAACGGGAATGCCTGCCGTGTCCCAGGTCGTCGATGGCTGTGAGTGGGATCACAGCCGAAGTGAGCCGGCAGGCTTATCACTAGAAACAGGGGGAGAAATCAGGACTCACCCGGAGGTAGGAAAGTGGCCGATCGGATGCTCGTCATTCCCAGGAAAAAGCGGCGCATGAGGAGCCCCACGGAAAACATGAAAACGCCGTACGGCCTAGA